>NZ_JACARU010000052.1:0-77447 GCF_013386425.1 Cedecea sp. P7760
GAGGGCCGGGGTGAGGGGAAGATTTGTTCCCGGCTCTCATCGACCCCGAATGTTTGGGTGATAGCCGGTGGGTTTACCGCTTCAGCGGCGATGAGCTCGCCGGGCGCCGGGGCTGTTCGGGGGATGGCGTTATCCCCCGGACACGTTCACCGGTGCAGTGGCTACATATAAATCAGCATTTGAAGTGAACGGGATATTCGCCATACCTTCGTAAACGGATCTACAGCTAGCAAGCAGGCAATCACAACAATTTCTGGCA
Source organism: Cedecea sp. P7760 (assembly GCF_013386425.1). Classification (NCBI taxonomy): domain Bacteria; kingdom Pseudomonadati; phylum Pseudomonadota; class Gammaproteobacteria; order Enterobacterales; family Enterobacteriaceae; genus Cedecea; species Cedecea sp. P7760. The sequence continues at coordinate 260 of NZ_JACARU010000052.1, forward strand.
GGTGGCAACCCGTTAACTTTCCCGCTACAATCCGCCTACCCATTCACTCAACGAATATAAGGAGGATCCCCATGATGTCTTGTGAGCGCTTTAACCGTTCGCATACTTTTGGCGATCGTCTCTGCTCAAGCGTTATCGGTTCCGTGCTGCGATAACTTCGGCTTGAGCGAAGAAACTTACTGAATCCCTTCCCTCGGGTTTACCGGGTTATCGTCAGCGTTATACGACGAGGCGTTTGCACGCCATAACTCTTGAGTAAGCACCTATGAGCACTTTATTAACCGCCCAATCTCTGCACCTCGACACCGCTTTCGGTTCGCTGCTGGAGTCCATCACTTTTACCCTGAAAAAAGGCGACCGCATTGGCCTGATTGGTCATAACGGCTGTGGCAAAAGCACCCTGCTGAAACTGCTGGACGGCACCCTTTCGCCCACCAGCGGCTCGGTTACGCGCGCGGCCACCTGCCTGATGGCAAGGGTTGAGCAGCATCTGCCGGAAAGCCTTAACGCGATGACCATGCTAGATGCGGTACTGGCGCAAATTGAGGATAACCTGCGAGATAGCGAACGCTGGCGTGCGGAAGCACTGCTGGCGAGCATGGGCTTTAGCGAAACGGACTGGCAGCTGACCTCCGGCACGCTGAGCGGCGGGCAGCATACCCGCCTGCTGCTGGCGCGAGCGCTGATAAGCGAGCCTGACCTGCTGTTACTGGATGAACCCAGCAACCACCTCGACCTGCCAACGCTGCTGTGGCTGGAGCAGTTCCTGCGCGGCTGGAGCGGCAGCTTTGTGCTGGTTTCTCATGACCGCAGCCTGCTGGATAACGTCACCAACGGCAGCTGGATTTTGCGCGATCGTTCACTGCATTTCTTTGCGCTGCCGTGTACTCAGGCACGCAGCGCGCTGGAAGAGCGCGACAGGACCGATGCCCACCGCCATCAGGCGGAGCAAAAGGAAATTGACCGCATTACCGCCAGCGCCAAACGCCTGGCCATTTGGGGCCGGGTCTACGACAACGAAGACCTTTCCCGAAAGGCCAAGCAGATGGAGAAGCGCATCGACCGGCTGAAGGACGAGCAAACCGAGCTCACGGCCGGCAGCCAGTGGCAGCTTAAGCTGAAAGGCGAAGCGCTGATTGCCGACAGGCTGCTGGAGCTGGAAGCGCTGAAGGTTCGGCCTGCGCCGGAGTGTGAGCCTCTGTTCACTCTGCCTTTGCAGAGAGTGAAAAGCGGAGACCGCGTGGCGGTGATAGGCCGTAACGGCTGCGGCAAGTCATCTCTGCTGCGCCTGCTTTGGCAGCAATATCAGCAGCCAGAACGCGAGGAAGGCATTCACCTGCATCCTCGTGTGCATCTGGGATATTACGACCAGACGCTGCATCAGCTTCACGACGGCGACTCGCTGCTGGCGGCGCTGGAGCCTTTTGCCCCGCTCAGCGAGCAGGACAGGAAAATGGCGTTAATCAGCGCCGGATTCCCGTGGCTGCGGCATCAACAAGCCGTCAGTACGCTGAGCGGCGGTGAACGTTCACGGCTATTGTTTGTGGGGCTGACGCTGGCCCGGTATTCCCTGCTGATGCTGGACGAACCGACCAACCACCTGGACATGGAAGGCAAAGAGGCGCTGGCGGAAACGTTGCAAACCTTTGAAGGCGGCGTGCTGCTGGTGACCCACGATCGTGAGCTGATAGCCAAAAGCTGTAACCGCTTCTGGCTGGTAGATAACGGCGTGTTAAGCGAATGGCACGACCTGGACGCGCTGTACGCTTTGTTGACCGCAGAGGAAGCCGGGCTACCGGCTGCCGACGCGAAGCCAAAGCCCGAGCAAACCGTAGCTCAGCCCTCGGGTGAAAGTGATGTGCTACTGGAGCGGCTTATCGATCTGGAGGAAAAGCTGGCGGAGGACACAGCCCGCAAGCAGAAGCACCAGAAACCGGCGCTGCAAAAACAGTGGCGGGCAGAGATAGAGGCGCTAAATAAACAGTTAGCGATTTAAACCTAAAGCCATCCTTCGGGATGGCTTTTTGGATAGAGATTACTTCAGGGGTTCGGGCAGCTTAATTACCCAGAAATCGTTCTGCGATTCAGGTTTTTCCAGCGGTTTCAGCTCGATTTTGGTCGCCACTTCCGTGCCGTCTTTCAACAGATGACCTTTCCCGTCAACCTGGTAGTCATCGGCGTTTTGCAGCACAGCCTGCAGGCCAAAGTCGTTGTCGTTGATCACGGCAATCGTCTGGTTATCAATCAGCGCCATACCTTCGGCTTTTTCCTGCTGCCAGCCCAGCTTGCGCAGGTCGACGACCTCTTTTTTGCTCGCCAGCTTGATGCCGCGCGCCTTCAGTTGCTCAGCATCATCAAACTCAGGGGCTTTTTCTTTATCGAACCCAGCCAGGTCGGACGCGCCGTTCAGATCGACCACATACACCAGGTTGCGCATCTGCTTGTTCTTGTCGCCGCCTTGCTCAATCAGCAACAGCCGGTGGTTATCCAGCGCCACGATGTCGCCAATTTTGGCATCTTTGGCTTTTTTATAGACGCCCACGTCTATCGGGTAGCCGTACATTTCTGTTTTACCGGTCGCCGGGTCGAGACTCACCAGGCGGGTAAACTGCGCGCTGTTTTTGGTTTTGCCGTCAATATCCAGCGTGCTTTGCACCGCTGCAATAATACGGCCATCCGGCATACGGGTTATGCCTTCGAACCCACGGTTAGGCTGGCGCCATTTGACAATATTTGGCAATCCGCCCGCCACGCCCTGTTCACCTTGCTCAGCCTGCGGACCATATTTTTTCAGGATTTTGCCGTCAGCATCCACATGGATAACGAACGGACCGTACTCGTCGCACAGCCAGTAACCGCCTTTGCCGTCCGGCGTTACGCCTTCGGTATCCAGCCCGCGCTTGTCGCTCTTCAACTGCTGGAGCGTATCGCTCAGGGCAATTTCATTGGTAGCACCAATCAACCCTTCCGGCAGCGGCAGCCCGCTAACTGGCCCTTGCTCATCATGCAGCGGCTTCGCGTCTATAGCTTCGGCCTTGCCTTTGCCAACGCGGAGGGTCATCAGCAGCGGCGTGAAATCAGGGTTTGCAAAAATCTTGGACTCTTTTTTCCCGGCTTTCGGCGAATCGGCGTTTGGCCCGCGATCCGTCACGGTGGTAAAGATCAGGTCGTCGCCCTGCTTGCCCATAAAGGTCAGGCCGGAACCTACGCCTACCGGCAATCCATGAGGGAAGTTAGCGGCGTATTCTCCTTTGTAGGCCACGCTATCCCCTTGAGGGAACGTGACAATGTAACGTTCTACCTGCGCATCCGCAGCGTGAACAGCCAGAGGGAAAACGGTACTGCAAAGTAAGGCAAGTGTTTTTAATTTCATGGTTTTTATACATATCGGTGGTTGAGGTACCGGAGTTATAAAATAGCCAGATGACAGTAAGATTACACTTTGTGCTCTATATTCGCCGTTCGGTAAATATCCCCTTCGCGCTGCCGATAACCTTACAGCCAGCAGTGTTGAACTTCTTAGCGGCTGGCTGGGATGAGAATATTTTACCGAATTAAGGATGTACTATGTCAGTCAGGCGTTTTTCGATTTTGGTTTTCAGCACGCTATTGTTTATTTTTCTCGCCAGTACGGCGTCCAACATTTGGTCCCTTACCCGCAGCAATCACGCCCTCAATGACGTAAACAGTGAAATCCGCGTCGTGCTATCCGTAATTGACCCGATTAACCACAGCCGCACGATGCGCGTTCGCGCCATGCAGGCGATTCAGGAGATGGATTCAGGCAACGCCACAGGGGCAAGCCAGAGTCTGGAAGGTGCAAAGGAAGCGCTGGGCAAAGCTGACTCAAGTTTCCAGGGTTACCAGGCGGCGGTGAAGCAGCCCGGAGAACAGGCGCTGGCGGATGAGTATAAAGCTGCCTGGCTTGCCTATCGTGACGGTGGCCTGCAGCTCCTGCTGGACGCCGCCAAAGCCAATGACAAAACCCGCAGCGCTGAACTGGTCACGACCACCATCCCTGCGCTCGATCGCGGGTTCGAAATCACGCTGGATAAGCTGCTGGCGTTCAGAGAACAGCACGCGCGTCAGCTAAATGAAGATGCGCAGGCGGGCTTCCACTCCAGCTTTGTTGCCATCGGCCTGTTTGCCGCGCTGTTTATCGCGATCCTCGCCGCCGTGTTTATTTTGCTGAAGGTTCGCGTTCTTAAAGAGCTGGATACCGCGAAGTCGCACTGCGCTGAAATCGCCAACGGCCTGCTGCATCACTCGATTGATATCAAATCCAATGATGAAATCGGCCAGATGATGCACAGCCTTGAGCAAATGCGCCTGTCGCTGACCGACATCATTGGCCAGGTGCGTGACTCCAGTACCACCGTGGCTTATGCCGCAGAAGAGATAGCGGCAGGCAATACCGACCTGTCTGCCCGCACCGAAGAACAAGCGGCCTCTCTGGGCGAAACGGCGGCCAGTATGGAACAGCTTACCGTCACGGTTAAACGGACGTCGGAAAGCTCGCATCAGGCCAATACGCTGGCTAACGGTATGCGCGCGGCGGCGAGCGAAGGTCAGCAAATCGTCGACCAGGTGATAGGCTCCATGCGCAATATCGAAACCAGTTCCGGCAAAATCGACAGCATTATCTCCATCATTGAAGACATTGCTTTCCAGACCAATATTCTTGCCCTTAATGCAGCGGTAGAAGCCGCACGAGCGGGTGAACAAGGCCGTGGTTTTGCGGTGGTCGCCTCCGAGGTGCGCAACCTTGCCCAGCGCTCTTCCGTGGCGGCAAAAGAGATTAAAGATCTGATTGAGCTGTCCGGCCAGCAGGTTATCAACGGCAGCGAGCTGGTTAACCGCGCGGGGGAAAGCATGAAGCGCATCTCATCTTCCATAACGCAAGTCACCACGCTAATGGCGGAAATTGCCGTGTCTACCGACGAGCAAAGCCGCGGCATCGAGCAAATTAACCAGGCCGTGCTGCAAATGGATGTGGTTACGCAGCAAAACGCCGCGCTGGTTGAGCAAGCTTCTGCCGCTGCGCTTTCTCTGAAGGATCAGTCTCAGCGGCTCAACGAAGCCGTCTCGGTGTTCAAACTCGCCTGATAGCCTCTTCAGGCCACCTTCTGCCGTTCTGGGGTGGCCTGTTGTTAATATTCTGTAGTGATAAATGTTGATCTGCGTCACGGTCTGCCGTTAAATACAGGCTCTTGTTACTATTCTGTTACTCATCATGATCGTTCGCCCGCATCAACACTGGTTGGCTCGCCTGTTCGTCTGGCACGGCTCGGTACTGGAAAAAATTTATTCCCGCCTGCTGCTGAATCTTGCTCTTTCGATTAGCGTTATTTTCTTTCTGCCGTGGTATGAAACCCTCGGGATAAAGCTCACCATCGCGCCGTTTAGCATCCTCGGCGTGGCCATCGCTATTTTCCTCGGGTTCCGCAACAGCGCCTGTTACGCGCGTTTTAACGAAGCGCGTTTGCTGTGGGGGCAACTGGCTATCACCTCCCGCTCTTTGCTGCGTGAGGTGAAAACGCTGACGGGCGACCAGCCTGAAGCCGTGCAGCATTTTGTGAATTTGCAGGTGGCCTTCTGCCACAGCCTGCGCATGACGTTGCGCAAAAAGCCGCAGCAGGAAACGCTTAGCCGCTACCTGCGCCCGCAAGATCTGGCCTGGGTCAGCGAAAGCCACGCCCCGTGCAACCGCATTCTGATGCTGATGGGCAGTTGGCTGAACCAGCAGCGCGAACGAGGCGTTATTTCTGACGTGCTGTGGCGCAGTCTGGACAACCACCTGAACGAACTGTCGGCGGTTTCCGGCGGCTGCGAACGTATTATTTCTACCCCGATGCCGTTCGCCTACAGCCTTATCCAGCACCGCACGGTGTATATCTTCTGCATCATGCTGCCGTTTGCCCTGGTGACCGACCTGCACTACATGACGCCGTTTGTTTCGGTGTTTGTTTCCTACACCTTTATCTCTCTCGACTCGCTCGCCGAAGAGCTGGAAGATCCGTTTGGTACCGAGGATAACGACCTGCCGCTGGATGCAATTTGCGTGGCAATTGAGCGTGATTTGCGGGATATGAACGACGAGGCGGAAAAACCCGAGGCGCTGAAGCCTAACAGGCATTATCGGTTGAGCTAGATTACCCTCACCCTAACCCTCTCCCTGGAAGGGAGAGGGAAACAACCAAGTGCCAGACAGTCTGTCAAAGCGCCACACCAAACGTTGTCGCCAGCCTGCGCTTACCGCTCGCCGACACGTGCAGCTCGCGGCTGACTAAATCCCGCCGCATCCACCCTTTCTCTTCGCAGGCGTGCAGCAACGCTTTCCCTAACTGCCCGCCCAGGTGTTCACGCCTTTCGCTCCAGTCCAGACAGCCGCAGGCATAGCGACGGCGGGACGAACCGGCCTCCGCGCTCACCCCAAGAAGCAACAGCTGCTCTTTACCGTGAGCGGTGACCGCGTACTCTTCACCTTCCAGCCAGTTAAGACGAAACAGCGCGTCGTGCAGCGCCACCGCAATTTCACCCGCCATATGGTCGTAGCAGGTTCTGGCGTAGCGAAGGTTGCTGGGCGTTTTAGTGCGTAATGCGGCGTCATCGCGGCCAACCAGCCCCATTAATCCCTCCAGCGCGCTGGCGATTTGGCTGCTATAAAGCCGATAGTAGCGGTGCCGCCCCTGCTGTACGCAGGCAATAAGCGATTGCTCCATCAGCTTTGCCAGATGGCTACTGGCGGTCGATGGCGCCACATCAGCCATAATGCTTAATTCGGTTGCGGTCCATGCCCGGCCATCCATGAGTGCACAAAGCATGCTGGCGCGGGTTTTATCTGCAATGGCGGCGGCAACGCCGGCAAGGCGGGATTCCAGAAAATGTGTTTCCATATTTCGATGCTCAGCGAAGCGTCCTGTCTGACGATGAATTAGGGTTAGCAGGAGATAACCATAAGGAGCAACCTGATGATCGCCGTAATCTTTGAAGTCCTGCCTGCAGAAGGTCACTATAGCCGCTATCTTGAGCTGGCGGCAGAGCTTAAGCCGCTGCTGGCAGAAATTGAGGGGTTTATCTCCATCGAGCGTTTTCAGAGCCTTAGCGAGCCGGGGAAAATCCTCTCGCTTTCGTTCTGGCGCGATGAGGCCGCCGTGCAGCAATGGCGCACCCAGGAACTGCATCGCAGCGTCCAGCAACAGGGCCGCAGCGCGGTCTTTACCGATTACCGGCTTAGGGTCGCATGCGTGATTCGGGATTATGGCATGTTCGACCGTGAACAAGCGCCGCAGGACAGCCGTGACGCGCACAAGGAAAACGCTGATGAGTGATATCACGCTAAGCCTGGCGATTGCCGCCACGTTTGTTCTCGCAGGAACCGTAAAGGGCGTCACCGGGATGGGTTTACCCACCGTGGCGATGGGCATTTTAGGATCGCTGATTTCCCCGGTTGCGGCGGCCGGCATGCTGCTTCTGCCCTCTTTCCTGACCAATATTTTCCAGCTCTATGAAGGCGGTAACCTGCCCACATTGCTCAAACGCCTGTGGCCGATGATGCTGACCATCGTGCTGGGTACCATCGCCAGCAGCAGCCTGTTAGCTTCGGGCAGCAGCCACGCGACCACAATTGCGCTGGGCATCGCGCTGATTATCTATGCGTTATGGACGCTTTTTGCCAGACCGCTGCACGTGCCTGCCCGCCATGAACGCTGGCTTTCACCGCTGACAGGCTTGCTCACCGGGTTGTTGACCGGCGGGACCGGCGTGTTTGTGATCCCCGCCGTGCCGTATATTCAGTCGCTTGGCCTCGAGCGCGATGAACTGGTTCAGGCGCTCGGGCTTTCCTTCACCTTTTCTACCCTGGCGCTGGCGGCCGGTCTTTGGTGGCACGGCGCGCTGCAGGAAATCGCTATCAGCACGTCAGTCATGGCGGTGGTCGCCGCGCTTATCGGCCTGTTTGCAGGCCAGCGTATCCGCAAATGCATCAGCCCATTAGCCTTCAAACGCGGCTTCCTGGTTTGCCTGGTTCTGCTCGGCGGCGATATGGTTATCCGGGCGCTGATTTAGCCGAACGCCAGGCCTTCATCTGCCCAGCCGGTAATGCCACCGGGCATAACCTTCACTAACCTGCCGAGCTGCGCAAGTTTCAATGCTGCGCGGTCGGCACCGTTGCAGTGTGGCCCTGCGCAGTACACCACAAACAGCGTGTCTGCGGGCCATTCGGCCATGCGGGCTTCGGTGATAATCCGGTGCGGTAAATGAATAGCGCCCGGCAGGTGCCGACGAGCAAATGCCTCGTCAGACCCCACCACGTGCAGCAGGACAAAGTCGATATCACCGCTGTGAATCGCCGCGTTGACGTCTGCACAGTCGGTTTCAAGCGACAGTTTTTGCAGGTAATGCGCCGCGACGATTTCTGGGGTAGCAGCCTGGTAATCAGTGACATAGCTCATACGCTTCTCCTTTTGGTTTGAGCTTTGATTCTGAAGCAGCCGAGGCGGCTTGACAGCTGGCACAAATGACGATTAGCGTAAAGATTATGACAAAATTATCCGTTACCTCTGATTCTCCGCTCGTTGTGGCACTCGCCTACGACGGCCTTTGTACGTTTGAATTCGGCGTGGCCGTCGAGGTTTTTGGCCTGCCGCGCCCGGAGATGGGCGAAAATTGGTACCGGTTTGCCGTGGCCGGTATCGAGTCCGGCGAGCTTCGGGCGATGGGCGGTATTCGGCTGGCCGTTGACGGCGGGCTGGATTTGCTGGCTGAAGCCAGCCTGATTGTCATCCCCGGCTGGCGCGGTATTGATGCACCTGTCCCGGAGGCGCTGATCGAAGCCCTGAGGGCAGCGCACATGCGCGGTGCCCGCATTATGTCCATCTGTTCTGGCGTATTTGTTCTGGCCGCGGCTGGCTTGCTTAATGGCAAACGGGCAACCACCCACTGGCGCTACACGGCTGCGCTGCAGGCGCGTTATCCGGACATCGACGTTATTCCGGACGTGCTTTACCTCGACAACGGTGACGTTTTAACCTCTGCAGGCAGCGCCGCGGGCATCGACCTCTGCCTGCATCTGGTGCGCCGTGATTTCGGCGCAGCGGCAGCGAACAGCGTTGCGCGCCGATTGGTCGTACAGCCGCATCGCGACGGCGGGCAGGCTCAGTTTATTGAACAGGCCGTCCCCGTAGAATACGAAGGCGAACGATTTGCGCCGCTGTTTGATTATCTTCAGCGCACGCTTAGCGGCCAGCATTCCGTGGCAAGCCTCGCCGCTTTTGTCGGCATGAGCCCGAGGACTTTTTTACGCCGCTTTGAGGCCGCAACGGGCGTTACGCCTGCCCGCTGGCTGCTACAAACGCGCCTCAAGCGCTGCCGGGAACTGCTGGAAAACAGCGCGTTGTCGGTAGAGCTTATTGCCGAACAAACGGGATTTGGTTCAGCGGCAACGCTGCGGCATCACTTTCGGAAACACCTGCGTACTTCTCCCGGCGCTTATCGAAATTCATTTACTTCACAAAACGAATAATTTACCTGCGGTTAGTCATTGTTTAAGTTGTGTACGGTATGATGGCGTCACTCATCTGAGTAAACCCTTTTTTATCACGCGAGGTATTTCTATAGAAATGCAGTAATCTGGAGGATTAACTATGTTAGGGAACATGAACGTATTTATGGCAGTACTCGGATTCATCTTGTTTTCCGGTTTTCTTGCCGCCTGGTTTAGCCACAAATGGGATGACTAATGAACGGTGACCTTCCCCCACCTACCACGCCTCTCGCGAAATACACTTTCCGGGAGGCGTTTTCTTTTCTGCCGCCGGTTACGGTGGAGGATTTGCTAACAAAAAAATACAGCGCGAAATGAGTAAATCGGCACAATTTGTTGTCTTCCTATTCGGGACCAACAAAAGCAGACTGGATTCACTCTGGAGAATTTATGCGCAAGTCAACAAAAGTAGCGGTATTAATGGCGGTATGGCTCGCGGGCGCGCTGCCCTCTCTGGCCTTTGCCTATTCAGGGGATAAGCAGCTGAAAGCGACTGCGCCCGGCACGTCTACGCAGTCCTATGAACTAAAAGAATTCTCCTCAGATTTCAAAATGTACAAAATCGGCGACATCGCGCCGGACATCTACCGCACGGAACCCTATAACATCAAAAGCTGGCAGCTTCGCCATCTTCCTGCGCCACAGGCCGGCAGCCACTGGACCTATATGGGCGGCAATTACGTATTAATTACCGACGCCGAAGGAAAAATTCTTCAGGCACTGGCCGGCGATATATTTTATCAGCACTAAGGATAATCCAACCCTGAGGCTGGATTTCCTTAAGACCTTCAGGGTTTAATTTAATAAGTTTCTCAGGGGATCGATTTCGGCATAGTGATTATCGATCTCCAGTTGCCCTGCAATATCCAATACCTGCCTGTACTCTTCAGGGCTAATGCGCACCTGATAATTTGCGATATGTCCACACAGCGTTTCAAAAGCCAGTACGTTCTCTGAAAAGTCGATATATTCCAGCGCGAAGTCAATAAGCGATGAATCGAGCCGGTTTTTAAGAGCCTCACCAAAGGTTTTAATTTTTTCGTTGATATCCATGTTGACCACGTAAAGTTAATTGTTATTTGCGTGCCATCATTGCGTATAGAGTCGGCATCCTGCCGAAATACATCCCTTTGGATATCGGATTGCGAGGAAATTTCTTGAGGGGTAAGCGTAATAGTTATTTTAAATGGCTACCTGGCGCTAACTTTTTGCCAGCCATTTCGCGTAATGCTCGGGCCATTTCACCGTGGGTGTCCCCGGTTTACCCATGCCGAAACCGTGGCCGCCGCTGCTGTAGCGGTGCATTTCTACCGGAACATGCTGCTGTTCGCAGGCTGCCGCCATAATCAGCGTGTTTTGAGGGTCAGAAACCGGATCGTCTTCCGCCTGAACCAGGAAGAACGGCGGCGAATGCGGCGTGAGGTAATTCTGCACCGACCATGCGGCGTTTTCGGCAGACGAAGCGTCTTTGCCGACAAGAATCTTATGGGTGGAGGTATGCTCGTAAGGTTTTTCCAGCGTAATGACCGGATAAATTAGCGCGGCGCGGTCAGCGAATGCCGGTTTGTCGTCTAAACGATCCTGCTTTGGATAGGAACGATAGTCGGTACGCGTGGCGGCCAGGCCAAGCAGATGCCCCCCGGCGGAAAACCCCAGCACGCTGACGTTGTTTGCTCGTTCACGAACAAGTCTCAACGCGCGTTGCGCATCCTGGAATGCAACCAGATTACCGTCAACCCATCCTTCCGACGGCAAACGGTAACTCAGCACATACGCGGTATAACCTCTCTCCACCAGCCATTCTGCCGCCGGCCACGCCTCTGACCCCATTTCAATGCGCTTATAGCCGCCGCCCGCGGCCACCAGCACGGCGTGGCCATTAGGTGACTCGGGTTCAATCACGGTCAGAATGGGAAACGCAATATTGCTTTGCGCCCCTCGGGCCGAGGTCTGAATACTCCCGGCTGGCCCACCGCCGCCGGGAGGCGTGCCTTTCCACAGCGGAATAACCGAACGCTTAACGCCTGCGGAAGCAAAAGAAACGCCCGCCTTCGCGGCAAGTAGCCCGGCGGTAACACAGGTAATAAAATGGCGACGATCCATAGTAAACTCCTGACAGCACAGGCTAATCAATATGCCAAAAGAGTGTGTCTAAACTAGTCGTCCAGCTCACCCAGAGCGTAACTAACCGTTTCGCTTCTGATAATTATGGAGAGAAATAGCGGAGTGGGAAGATTGAAGCAGCGTCGTGAAAAAATTACCCGGCCTGGTGCCGGGTAACTGATGTTATTTACGCCGCGCTCTGACCTGTGAAAAACCGTGCTCAAACACGCTATCTGCGGCACAGATAATGACGATAACGTCGCCCCCGGACGCTTCCTCCAGCAAACGCGCCAGCTCCGAGTCCAGCTCTCGGTTCATCTTCGGCATCGCAAGGTGCATTTCACCCGGATAATCCTCGTCTTCGTCAGGCGGCATATCTTCAATGCGGCTACCTTTAACCACGTAAATCAGCAGGTCATTGTCATTATGGGTGAGCTCTAGTCTCAAATATTTGCCAACCGGATGTTTAGCCATGCGTTACCTTCAATAGCGTATAAAATAATTTGTCGGCAATGTTAGCAAAGCAACGAGGATAAAACGATGCAGGACTGGAACCCCGCTCTCTATTTGCAGTTTGAAGCTGAACGTACCCGCCCGGCCGCCGAATTGGTTGCCCGAATCAACCACCCCGGCGCAACGACCTTTACCGATTTAGGCTGCGGCCCCGGCAACTCCACGGCCCTGCTGCGTAATCTGGCGCCGAAAGCCACCATTACCGGGCTTGATAATTCTCCTGCTATGCTGCAAAAAGCCAGCACCGCGCTACCCGACTGCCGTTTTGAAGAGGCGGATATCGCCACATGGCAACCCGAGGTCAGGCAGGACGTGATTTTTGCTAACGCTTCCCTGCAGTGGATTGCTAACCATAAGCAGGTCTTCCCGCATCTCGCCGCGCAGCTGGCCGATGGCGGCGTGCTCGCGGTGCAAATGCCCGACAACTGGCAGGAACCCACGCATACTTTGATGCGCCAGGTTGCAGACGAACTGGGGATCTCGCGCTCAAGCCGCGAAGCCTTGTTGACGGCCCAGGAGTATTACGATCTGCTGGCCGAAAGCGGCTGTACGGTCGATATCTGGCGCACAACCTATTTCCACGTCATGCCGTCTGCCCGCGCGATTATCGAATGGCTAAGCTCAACCGGCCTTCGTCCTTACCTGAACGGGCTCGACACAGTTCAGCATGAGGCGTTTATTGAGCGCTATCACCAGCTGCTGCAACGCGCCTACCGCAAGCAGCATGACGGTAACGTATTGATGCCGTTCCCACGCCTGTTTATCGTGGCGCGGAAAACGGCCTAAAGCGAAGTGCCCTGCTGGCGCAGGGCGTCAATGTCCTGCAGCGGAGAAGCACCAAACGCGCGGCGGTACTCCCGATTAAACTGGGAGGGGGAATCATAGCCCACCTTCCAGGCAACGCTTGCCACATCCCCTTCACGGCTTAATAAGCGACGGCGTGCCTCCAGCAGGCGAATTTGTTTTTGGTACTGCAGCGGGCTCATGATAGTCAGGGCTTTAAAGCGGTGATGCAGGCTGGATGCGCTCATGCCAACTCGTTTTGCCAGCTCGTCGATGACCAGCGGCTCGGCGTAGTTTTCTTTTATCCAACTGATGGCTTCCCCCACGCCTTTGCCCTGCGCCCAGCCTAATGCCTGTTTCCAGAAAGATACCCCGGCGGGGGCAATAACCAGCCGGTAGAGAATTTCTTGTTTGATCAGCGGCGCGAGGGCATGCAGATGCTGCGGGCTGTCCAGCAGCGTGACCAGGCGCAGGAACGCGGCCTGGAGTTCTTCTTCGGCGGCGGCCACCCAGGCCCCGGTTTTCTCGCCGTTGCCGTCCGGCAGCACGACGTTCATGTTCACTACCAGGTCGGCTATTTCTTTGCCGTCGAGATCGATGCGCACCCCGTAGTAAGGTTGTTCTTCGCAGGCCTGAGTAACCTGGCCGGAAACGGGCATATCCACGGCCGCCAGCGAATAGCTGCCCGGTCCGTATTCCGTGACATTGTCACCTATCAGCATCTTTTTGCTGCCCTGCAGCACCATGCACATCGACGGTGAAAGTATGCCCCGGTTCAGCAGCGTCGGCTGGTCTATGCGGATAAAGCTGAGCCACGGCAAAGCGCAGCTGAGCTCTTTCACGCCGCTGCCGCCCGCCGTGTAGCGACGGGCCACGCGCTGGCACAGCTCTTCGATAATGCGGCCCGCAGGCCGCTCAGGTGGTTGCATATTACAGTCCCATAATGGCTTTGGGTTCAAGATACGCTTCCAGCCCGTAGGTGCCAAATTCACGGCCAAGACCGGACTGTTTAAAACCGCCAAACGGCGCGAGCGGCTCATCGTAAACGCCGTTCACAAACACGCGCCCGGCAATAAGCTGACGGGCAACGGCGGCGGTTCGCTCGGCGTTTTTACCGCTGACGTAGGCCTGTAGCCCGTAAACCGTATCGTTGGCAATCTGGACCGCTTCGGCATCATCGCGGTAGGTAATCACCGACAGCACCGGGCCAAAGATTTCCTGCTGGGCGATGGTCATCTCATTGCGAACGTTAACAAACACCGTCGGTTTAACAAAGTAGCCGCTTTCAAGCCCTTCAGGACGCCCTTCACCACCGCACAGCAGCTCCGCGCCTTCGGCAACCCCGGTACGAATATAATCCTGCACTCGCTCGTACTGACGCGCTGTCACAGCCGCCCCAATCGTCGTTTTTGCGTCTCGCGGGTTGCCCGGGACCAGAATAGCCAGGTGTTTAAGGATCTGCGCTTTCACGGCCTCCAGCTTGTCTGCCTGCACTAACAGGCGCGTACCGGCTATACAAGCCTGGCCGCTGTTCCAGCTCATCACCTGCAGCGCCAGCGGAATGGCGGTCTCGAGATCGACATCATCGAGCAGCACGTTGGCAGACTTGCCGCCAAGTTCAAGGGTTACGCGCTTCATGGTTGCCGCCCCGTCGCGAGCGATAGTTTTGCCCACCGCCGTTGAGCCTGTGAAAGAGATTTTAGCCACGTCCGGGTGGCGGGTGATTTCTGCCCCAACTACGTTACCGAGGCCGGTGACAATGTTAATAACCCCGTTTGGCAGACCGGCATCGTGCAGGCATTCGGTAATGATAGCCGTCTGGCGCGCACTCAGTTCGCTTGGTTTGATAACTGCGGTACTGCCGGAGGCAATCACCATCGACAGCTTACCGGCGATGAAGCCATAGTTGGCGTTCCACGGCGTAATCAGGCCGACCACGCCCAGCGGCTCCATGACCACTTTCGCCATCCCCACCTGGGTTTCAAACGAGTAGTCCTTTAGCAGATCGATCGCCTGCAGGAAGCTGTTGTAGGCGCGAGTCACGGTGCTCCGGGCAAAAGCCAGCGGGCAGCCGTATTCGTCCACCATGGTTTCAACCAGCTCTTCTTCGCGTGCTTTGACGGCATCGTGCAGGTGTTGTAGCCAGAGAATCCTTTGCTCGCGGCTGGAAAGACGCATTTGCGGGAAAGCCGTTTTGGCGGCGGCAATGGCGAGGCGGGTGTCTTCTTCGTCCGCCAGGCGAACCTGTGCGACGGGCTGCTCGCTGATCGGATGAATTAAGGTCAGCACCTCGGTGCCGTGCGGCGTGACGTGCTGACCGTTAATATAAAGCGTGTCGAGGGTTTTCATTTTTTGCGCTCCAGGGGGTTGTGTCTGACGCTTAAAGTGTCGGCGAACACGCCCGGTTTCCTGTAGCGCAATCCTGTTTGATGCTTGCACAATCCTGCAAATCAGGACTGTTTTTTCATCTCTCTGCTGGTTGCGCTTTGAAAGCGTTTGGCGCGCAGCCAGTCGTAGCACCAGTTATAAACCACGGTGTACGGCAGGAAGAACAGGAAGAAGCCAATCTCTACCATCAGCGCCTGCAGCAGCGTGACGTTCAGCATCCACGCAGCGAGCGGCAGGCCAATCAGAATAAAGCCGCCTTCGAAGCCCAGCGCGTGAGCCATACGCAGCGGCATCGTGCGCTTGCGTGACGGCGGGTAAAATTTATCAAACCCGGTGTTATAAATAATGTTCCAGACCATCGCGACGGTGGACAGCATGATGGCCAGAGCGCCCATCTGGAACAGCGGTTTGTTCATCAGCCAGGCGGCGGTTGGCGCACAGATACCAATGGCGATGACTTCGAAGCCGACGGCATGCACGATGCGCTCAGACAGGCTTCTGTTGTTTTGCGATTTCATTTTGATGACTCCTTTTTCACAAGGTCGCCATTATCATCGCAATTATTGATATAATATAGCTAACAGCCATCGATAAAAGCGATAGTTCATGCGTTACTCTCCGGAATCACTGGAAGCCTTTTTGCAGGCCGTTGAAACGGGCTCTTTTTCCGCCGCCGCGCGCAAGCTGAAAAAGAGCCAGTCAACCATCAGCAGCGCCATTGCCAATCTGGAGGCAGATCTTGGCGTGACGCTGTTTGACCGCCACGCGCGGCAGCCGACGCTGACCCCACACGGACAGCGAGTTTTGCCCTACGTGCAGGCAATTTTTGCCGCCAGCGAGCGGCTGGATGAAGTTTCCGTCAGGCTGGCGGACAACGTCGAGCCTCTGCTGACTTTTGTCTTGTCTGACATGTGGCAAACCGCCCATCACGAATCCATCCTGAAGCAGTTTTCCGAGCGCTACCCGGATATTGAGTTCGAGTGCATCATCGCCGAAGATGAAGACGTGATTGATAGCCTGCAGATTGGTCGTGCCCACGTCGGCGTGCTGCGGGTTCAGGAGAGTTATCCGCCGGATATCACCGTCGCCCGCCTCCAGGTTGGCGCAGAAATGACGATATTCATCCATCGCGACCATAGGCTTGCAAAACAAAAAGAGGTCCGCATGGATGAGCTGCATACCGTGCGCCAGCTGGTGCTTAAAACCTTTGTCCGCCCTGGCAACGTGGCGGCACACGGCCCCGTCTGGTCGTCCCCTTCTTTACTGCTGCTGCTTGAGATGGCGGAGCAGGGATTTGGCTGGGGCATTTTACCGAGCTGGCTGGTTGAACAGTTCGGGCACGGCATGCTTAAGCCGCTGAATGTAGACGGCTGGCCGCAAATGCTTGAGGTGGACGTGGCGTGGTCGAACAAAACGCCGCCAGGGCCAGCGGGCCGATGGATGATCGACAGGCTGCGAGAGCGGCGGTAATAAATCGGCACACACTTGCGGTTGTCACCCTGTGCGCTTTCAGGTTAAAAAATTGTTTTCCAACCAACAGGATCCCGTAGATGAGCGCCATCACCACCCTTTTCGCTATCACCGCCACCGTTACCCTGGGCGCAATGAGCCCCGGCCCAAGTTTTGTTTATGTCGCCCAAAATGCCGTGGCACGCTCCCGGGCGCACGGGCTGGTGACCGCGCTGGGCACCGGCGTAGGTGCGGCCGCTTTCTCACTGATGGCGCTGCTAGGGCTACAGGCCTTTTTGCTGGCGGTGCCGGTGGCGTATACCGGGATCAAGATAGCCGGGGGGCTTTATCTGCTGTGGCTGGCTTATAAGATAATCAAGCACTCGCGCGAGCCGCTGCACGTAGGCGCGGTGGGGAAAAGCGATAAAAGCATGATGGCGACGTTCCGCGACGGGCTGTTCACCCAGCTAAGCAACCCGAAAACCGCCGTGGTGTTTGCCAGTATTTTTACCGCACTGCTGCCGCGCGAAATCCCGGCGTTTTATTACGTCGTGCTGCCGGTGCTGTGCTTTGTGATTGATGCGGGATGGTATTCGATTGTGACGCTGGTTCTTTCTTCGGAAAGACCGCGCAACGCCTACCTGCGCTTTAAAACCGTGATTGACCGCTTAGCGGGCGGCGTGATGGGGATTTTGGGGCTAAAGCTGATTTTCTTTTCACGCTAAAAACAGAAAGCCACCGCGAAGGGTGGCTCTTAAGCAGCACTGCTGACAGAGAGGGATCAGTGAATCCCCAACCGGTGCGCATGGGAGATTTCTTCACGCAGCTCAAGGTGGGTTAAACCCAGCAGATCGGCAAACTCCAGCTTTAACTGCTGCAGGCGGATCAGGAATTGTGCGGGGGTTAACTGCTCTTGTTCGCGGCGGAGAAATTCAAACGCTAAGGTGGCTGGGGTTATCTCGGTATCCATGGTATTCCTCTGTTTGGTTGTGAAATCAGGGCTATTGTACCACTAACGCACTGTGCAAAAAACAGCCAGAGCAGCGTTTTCTGGCTGGCAAAACTTTTTACCTACATAACATCAGGACAGCTATATGTTTTCTAAGCATTATGAAGTTGATGAAAGCCATATCGATTTTCAGGGCGTGGTAGACGGCCTGTACTATCCGTTTTACATGGAGTGGACTCGCCACGCCTACATGCGTGAGGCGCTGGGTATTGATATCGAGGAAGAGTTCCGCCAGGGCAAGCTTTATATGGTGCTGGAGTACTCCCTGCGCTTTCGTAAAAGCCTGCAAAAGGGCGACAACGTTGAGGTCACCTGCCAGCTTGAGCGCAACGAAAAACGCAATCGCGTAAACTTCGCCCAGCAGATCAAGGTCGACGGCGTGGTTTATGCCGAAGCAACGTTTGTGGCAACCTGCCTGGCTAACGGCCGCCCTTCCATGCCGGAAGCCGTGCTGAACGAGCTGGAAAAACTCTAAATTCCATTAGCGAAGGGCAAACCGGCTCTTCGCTACTCCTTCCCACGCCCTGCTTCGCCCTCCCAAACATCAGTATCTTTACTTATTTATGGTGATTCCGCGCCCTTAATCCTGCTACCCTTTGGCAAAAAATAAGTACGTTTCAGGAATATCGCTATGCAAGAATTTATCCGGCCAGTTTTACAACTGCCTAATAACGAAAAGAAACTCCTGCTGCACTCCTGCTGCGCCCCCTGCTCGGGCGAAGTCATGGAAGCCATACACGCGTCCGGTATCGAATACACCGTATTCTTTTACAACCCTAATATTCATCCTCAGAAAGAGTACCTGCTGCGCAAGGATGAAAACATTCGTTTTGCGGAACAGCACGGCGTGCCGTTTATCGACGCAGATTACGACACCGACAACTGGTTCGAGCGGGCGAAAGGCATGGAGTGGGAACCGGAGCGCGGCGTCAGATGCACGATGTGCTTCGATATGCGCTTCGAACGCACCGCGCTGTACGCGCACGAAAACGGGTTTAACGTCATCAGCAGCTCGCTGGGTATTTCGCGCTGGAAGAACATGCAGCAGATTAACGACTGCGGGCATCGCGCCGCGGCGCCTTATGAAGGCATGAGCTACTGGGATTATAACTGGCGTAAACAGGGCGGCTCCTCGCGGATGATAGAAATCAGCAAGCGCGAACAGTTTTACCAGCAGGAGTACTGCGGCTGCGTCTATTCCCTGCGCGACACCAACCTGCACAGAAAAGCGAATGATCGCCCGCTGATCAAAATTGGCAAGCTTTTCTACGGCAAAGACGACGAGTCAACGGAAGCGTAACGCGGAAGGTGAAAATCCGGGAGCCTGCCGACATCGATCAGGCCCCGTAATTATTCAAAGTAACCCAGAAGCACCCTGCGTTTTCCCGAGCAGGTTAGAAATTTATAGCCATCAACCCTGCACAATGCACGGATATATTCTGTTTGATTTTTAAGGCACTTAACGCAAATCAGGGCTTTGCAGTTTGCGTTAAGTGCGATTTCACTGTGGCTACACTAGTGAGAGCGCTTTCTTCGACATTATTCCTCGGCCAGACCTCGATTTTTCAGCATTGGTTCGCTGCGCGGATCGTGTCCTCGCCAGTCACGGTATAACGCTTCCAGATCGCTACTGTTGCCGCGTGAGAGAATCGCTTCGCGGAAGCGCTGGCCGTTTTCTGCCGTGAGTCCGCCCTGCTCCACAAACCACCGATAGCCGTCATCCGCCAGCATTTGCGTCCAGATATAGGCGTAATAACCCGCCGCGTAGCCGCCGCCAAAAATGTGGGCAAAATAGCTGCTGCGGTAGCGTGGCGGGACTTCTGCCAGATTAATATGTTCTTTTTCCAGCGCTTCGGCTTCAAAACGCGTCACGTCGTCAATATCCGCATCTGGCGCCAGGCTGTGCCAGTTCATGTCCAGCAGCGCCGCCGCCAGCAGTTCGGTCATGTCGTAGCCTTTGTTGAACTGCGCGGAGCGGAACAGCTTGCCGCGCAGCGACTCGGGCATCGGTTCGCCGGTCTGGTAATGACGGGCATAGTTAGCAAAGACCTCTGGATGACTCGCCCAGTGCTCGTTGATTTGCGACGGGAACTCCACAAAATCACGCGGCGTGTTGGTGCCTGAAAGACTCGCATAACGCTGCGTAGCAAACAGGCCGTGCAGCGTATGGCCGAACTCGTGGAACAGCGTCACTACGTCATCCCAGGAAATCAGCGCGGCCTCGCCGGAAGCGGGTTTCGTATAGTTGCAGACGTTGTAGATAACCGGCATCGCGTCAAACAGCGTGGACTGTTCAACAAAATTCCCCATCCACGCCCCGCCGCCTTTGCTGTCGCGGGCAAAGAAATCACCGTAAAACAGCGCCATACCACGGCCGTCTTTGTCGAATATTTCCCAGGTACGCACATCCGGGTGATAAGTCGGGATATCAAAGCGCTCCACAAAACGCAGCCCGAAGAGCTTACTGGCGGCCCAGAAGACGCCGTTGGTCAGCACGCCGTTAAGTTCAAAGTAGGGTTTGATTTGCCCTTCGTCGAGATCGTACTTCGCGCTACGCACCTGTTCGGCATAGAACTGCCAGTCCCATGTCGCAGCCTGGAAGCCCCCTTTTTGAGCGTCAATCACGTCCTGAATGTCTTTCAGCTCGCGGCGAGCGCGCCCGGTTGCGGCAGGCACGATGTTCCGCATAAAGCGTAAAGCCGCGTCAGGTGTTTTCGCCATCTGGTCGGCCATTTTCCATGCGGCATAGTTTTCAAAGCCTAAGAGGTTTGCCTGAGCGGCTCGCAGCGTGGCCAGCCGGGCGACAATAGCGCGAGTATCGTGGGCATCATTACGCTGGGAACGCGTCCAGCCAGCCTCAAAAAGCGCCTGTCGCGTTGCCCGATTGCTCAGGCTTTGCAGCGCCGGCTGCTGGGTAAAGTTGAGCAATGGAAGTAACCATTTCCCCTCGAGACCTTTGTCGGCAGCAGCCTGCGCCGCCGCCGCAATTTCCGCGCTGCTTAAGCCTTCAAGCGCCTCAACGCTTTCAACTACCAGCCCACCGGCTTTATCTGCCGCATGCAAACGGTTATTGAACTGGCTTGTCAGCTGTGCGCTCTCTTTATTCAGCGCTTTCAGGCGGGTTTTGTCCTGCTCGCCGAGCGTAGCGCCCGCCAGCTTGAAATATTGCCAGGTAACTTCCACCAGCCGCAGGGATTCTGCCTCAAGATTAAGATCGTGGCGCTGCTCATAAACGCTATTAAGACGAGAGAATAAGACGTCGTTCAGGCGAATTTCATCCGCCAGCTCGGCCAGTTCGGTGGAGAATTCTTCGTCCAGCTGCTGGAGGAAATCATTGGTGTGCGCCGAAGTCATCGCGTAGAAAACGGTGGTGACACGCCCGAGCATCGCGCCGGTTTTCTCCAGAGCCAGGTAAGTATTGTCAAACGTCGGGGCTGCCGGGTTACCGGCGATGGCGGCAACTTCTTCACGCTTGACTCGCTTACCTTCGTCGAAGGCCGGGCGGTAATGCTCGTGGGTGATCTCATCGAAATGCGGCGCCTGATAAGGCAATAAGCTTGGCTGGAAAAACGGGTTGCTGTGCAACATCCTCTACTCCCGGTAACCTGAAATGTGGGTTAGTTATAGCGTATTTCGACACGTTTCTTAAAAGAAAACTAAGATTACCGTGGCCCGTTAGCGTGCTAAGGTAGTGCAGGACAAAAGCGTTGAGGAACAGAGAGATGATTGTACTGGTTACGGGTGCTACCGCGGGCTTTGGCGAAAGCATTACCCGCCGTTTCGTTAAAAATGGCCACAAGGTTATTGCCACCGGCCGCCGTCAGGAACGCCTGCTTGAGCTTAAAGAAGAGCTGGGCGACAACCTGCTTACGCTGCAGCTGGATGTACGCAACCGCGCCGCTATAGAAGAAGCGCTGGCTAGCCTGCCTGCCCAATGGCAGCAGATTGATATTCTGGTCAATAACGCCGGGCTGGCGTTGGGCATGGAGCCTGCGCATAAAGCCAACGTCGACGACTGGGAAAACATGATCGATACCAACAACAAGGGCCTGGTCTACATGACCCGCGCCGTGTTGCCGGGGATGGTCGAGCGTAATCGCGGCCATATTATTAACATCGGTTCTACGGCGGGAAGCTGGCCTTACGCTGGCGGCAACGTGTACGGAGCAACCAAAGCCTTTGTGCGTCAGTTCAGCCTTAACCTGCGTACCGACCTGCACAAAACCGCCGTTCGCGTGACCGATATTGAACCGGGCATGGTCGGCGGCACCGAGTTTTCCAACGTGCGCTTTAAAGGCGACGATGACAAAGCCGGGAAAACCTACGAGAACGCCAACGCGCTGACGCCGGAAGACGTTACCGAGGCGGTCTGGTGGGTGGCAACATTACCGAAACACGTCAATATTAATACCCTGGAAATGATGCCGGTTAGCCAGTCGTTTGCCGGATTGAGCGTGCACCGCGAAGGATAATTCTTGCGGTATAAATAGAAACGGAGCCGTTGCAGCTCCGTTTTTTTATTCTCTTTTTTGCTATTCGCGGCGAATAAATTCAGGCCCGGCCCCAGCCCGCAACGATGATAAGCATGCCGCAGAAGGCAATTGCGGCTCCGGTCCAGTCATAAATACTCAGCTTCACGCCGTCCACAACGCGCAGCCAAAGCAGCGCGGTGACAACATATACTCCGCCATAGGCAGCATAGACCCGCCCGCTGGCGGCAGGATGCAGCGTCAGCAGCCAGACAAACATCGCCAGCGACAGCGCTGCCGGCAGCAATAACAGCGGCGAGCCGTTACGCTTTAGCCATAGCCACGGCAGGAAGCAGCCAATAATCTCCGCCAGCGCGGTGGCAAAAAATAGCAGCGTTGTTTTGATCATATTGTGTTTTCTTCAGTAATAATGGTGTCCATGAAAGGCGCAATTAGGCGCTAATCAAGCCCAATGATATGATTAGTAGCGTTAAACCTAAAAGGAAATCTTAATGAACTCAATCCTTCGTAAGTCTCTGTCATGGATGCCGTTAGCCTTGCTGGGTGCCGCATTCATTGTTTCCGTACCGGTTCAGGCAGACACCAACGTTGTCGTTGTTCAGGGGGCCGGGAACGGCGTCGGGGGACAAGAGAACTCTCTGACCCGCCAGCGTGCGGCGGAAGAAAAAGAGCAGTGGAACGACACCCGCGGCCTGCGCCAGAAAATCAATCGCCATAACGAAAAGGTCTTTGACCGTGAATCTGCACGTGGCGATAAAAACTGGGATAAACAGGATGCCGCGCAGGATACCTTCGACAAATGCCAGCAGAGCGCCAACGTGAACGCCTACTGGGAGCCGAACACCCTGCGCTGCCTGGATCGTCGCACCGGCCGCGCCGTTAATCCATAATCATCCCTACCTCCACGAGGCTTCTGCTTAAGAAGCCTCGCCACCATCTGCGCAAGGATTTGCTATGAGTAACCCACCGCCTATCCGACTTCGCCCCCTTGAGCGCGAAGATCTTCGTTTCGTCCATCAGTTAGACAATAACGCCAGCGTCATGCGCTACTGGTTTGAAGAGCCTTACGAAGCATTCGTTGAGCTTTCGGACCTGTATGATAAACACATCCACGATCAGAGCGAACGTCGCTTTGTTATCGACTGCAACGGCGTGAACGCGGGCCTGGTTGAGCTGGTAGAAATCGACCATATTCACCGCCGGGCTGAGTTTCAGATAATCATCACCCCGGAGTTTCAGGGCAAAGGGCTCGCCTCTCGCGCCGCCAGGCTGGCGATGGACTACGGCTTTACCGTGCTCAACCTCTACAAGCTGTACCTGATTGTCGACAAAGAGAACGAGAAAGCGGTCCATATCTACAAAAAGCTGGGCTTTATCGTCGAAGGCGAGCTGATCCACGAATTCTTTATCAACGGTCAGTACCGCGATGCCATTCGGATGTGCATTTTCCAGCAGCAATTCCTGGCGCAGAAAACCCCGGAGAACACCCTGCTGAAACCGACGGCTCAGTAACCGCTCTCCACGGATGAGCGCCACCCTGGGTGTGCGTTCATCTGTCCCCTCTTGCCTCTCCAGCCAGCACGCTTCCGCTTCGTTTATTTTCCAGACAATCAGACGGGTTTTTCCTGCAAATCAACCAATCAGAACTAAAATTATAGGGTCGTAAAATTTTGCGTTTAAAAGGTAATGGCTATCAAATTCGTAGGCCCATCCAGATATTAATTATCGATCGTACAGACTATCGTTAGCGGGCATACATATAACGGAGAGCAAAATGAGCAATTCTACTGACTTACACGACGCTTCCTCAGCGGGCGCAGGAAAGTGCCCATTTCACCACGGCCAGAGCACGGATATCGCCGGCGAAGGGACCAGCAATCAGGACTGGTGGCCGCATCAGCTGCGCGTCGACCTGTTGAACCAACATTCCAACCGCTCTAACCCGCTGGACGGCAACTTCAGCTACCGCAAAGAATTTAGCAAACTCGATTACTACGCCCTGAAAGGCGACATCAAAGCAGTGTTGACAGATTCTCAGTCGTGGTGGCCTGCCGACTGGGGCAGCTATATCGGTCTCTTTATCCGTATGGCGTGGCACAGCGCGGGCACCTATCGCTCCCGCGACGGCCGCGGTGGTTCCGGCCGCGGTCAACAGCGTTTTGCTCCGCTGAACTCCTGGCCAGATAACGTCAGCCTCGATAAATCCCGCCGCCTGCTGTGGCCTGTTAAACAAAAATACGGCCAGAAAATTTCCTGGGCTGACCTGATTATTCTTGCCGGTAACGTGGCGCTGGAAAACGCGGGCTTCCGTACCTTTGGCTTCGGTGCCGGTCGTGAAGACGTGTGGGAACCAGACCTCGACGTGAACTGGGGTAGCGAGAAAGAGTGGCTGGAGCACCGCCACCCGGAATCTCTGGCTCAGGCCCCGCTGGGCGCCACCGAAATGGGCCTGATTTACGTGAACCCGGAGGGCCCTGAGCACAGCGGCGATCCGCTTTCTGCGGCGCCTGCTATCCGCGCCACCTTTGGCAACATGGGCATGGACGACGAAGAGATCGTCGCGCTGATTGCCGGCGGCCATACTTTAGGTAAAACGCACGGCTCTGCCGCCGCCACCCACGTGGGCGCAGATCCGGAAGCTTCCCCGCTCGAATCGCAGGGTCTTGGCTGGGCAAGCAGCTACAACAGCGGCGTCGGCGCAGATGCCATCACTTCCGGCCTGGAAGTGGTCTGGACGCAAACGCCAACCCAGTGGAGCAACTACTTCTTTGAAAACCTGTTCGGCTATGACTGGGTGCAAACCCGCAGCCCGGCAGGCGCCATTCAGTTTGAGGCGACCAACGGCCCGGATATCATTCCCGATCCGTTTGACCCGGCTAAAAAACGTAAACCAACGATGCTGGTGACCGACCTTACGCTACGCTTCGATCCGGAGTTCGAGAAAATTTCTCGCCGCTTCCTGAACGACCCACAGGCCTTCAACGAAGCCTTCGCCCGCGCCTGGTATAAACTGACGCACCGCGATATGGGGCCAAAAGCACGTTACATCGGGCCGGAAGTACCAAAAGAAGATCTGATTTGGCAGGATCCGTTACCGCAAGCCACCCACGCACCGTCCAGCGCAGACATTGACTCGCTGAAGAACGCTATTGCTGATTCAGGCCTGTCCGTCAGCGAACTGGTGTCTGTCGCGTGGGCTTCAGCCTCAACCTTCCGTGGCGGCGACAAACGCGGTGGCGCGAACGGTGCCCGACTGGCTCTGGCTCCACAGCGTGGTTGGGAAGTAAACGCCGTTGCGGCTCGCGCCCTGCCGGTGCTGGAAGCGATTCAAAAGGCCTCCGGTAAAGCGTCTCTGGCCGATGTTATCGTGCTGGCCGGCGTGGTGGGTATTGAGAAGGCCAGCCACAGCAAAGTGCCGTTTACGCCGGGTCGCGTTGACGCCACTCAGGAGCAGACCGACATCGAATCCTTTGAGCTGCTGAAACCGGCCGCCGATGGCTTCAGAAACTATCGGCGCGTCGCCAACGCTACGTCAACCGAAGCGCTGCTGATCGACAAAGCACAGCAGCTGACGCTGACCGCGCCTGAGCTGACGGTGCTGATTGGTGGTTTGCGTGCGCTGGGGGTTAACTACGATGAAAGCCAGCCCGGCGGGCTAACTTCTCGTCCGGGCGAGCTGACCAACGATTTCTTCGTCAATCTGCTGGATATGCGCACCGAGTGGAAAGCCACCGACGCAAGTTCTGAACTGTTTGAGGGCCGCGACCGCCTCAGCGGGGAAGTGAAATACACCGGCACCCGTGCCGATCTGGTCTTTGGCTCTAACGCCGTGCTGCGCTCGCTGGCCGAAGTTTATGCCAGCCAGGATGCGGAAGAGAAATTCACCAAAGACTTTATCGCCGCGTGGACGAAAGTCATGAATCTTGACCGTTTCGACCTGCAGCAATAAACAAAAGGGAGGCTTTTAGCCTCCCAATGTTGTCGCTCAATAAGGGAAGGCATTACGCCTTCCCTTTTTACTGCTTTTACGGCTTATTCTTCGCCGAAGTGGATCACGGTGCGAATAGATTTGCCTTCGTGCATCAGATCAAACGCTTCATTGATCTTATCCAGCGGCATACGGTGAGTGATGAACGGATCGAGATTGATTTTACCCACCATGGCGTCTTCCACCATTCCCGGCAGCTGAGTACGGCCTTTAACGCCACCGAACGCCGAGCCACGCCATACGCGGCCGGTCACCAGCTGGAATGGACGGGTTTTAATTTCCTGACCTGCGCCAGCCACACCGATAATTACGCTCTCACCCCAGCCTTTATGGCAGCATTCCAGCGCAGCACGCATCACGTTCACGTTGCCGATGCATTCGAAGCTGTAATCAACCCCGCCGTCGGTCAGCTCGACTATCACATCCTGAATTGGCTTCTCGTGATCTTTCGGGTTAATGCAGTCGGTCGCGCCCATTTCGCGGGCGAGAGTAAATTTCTCCGGGTTGGTATCAATGGCAATAATGCGCCCGGCCTTTGCCTGCACCGCGCCCTGAATCACCGCCAGGCCGATCCCGCCGAGGCCAAATACCGCGACGGTATCCCCCTCTTTCACTTTCGCCGTATTGTGCACCGCGCCAATGCCGGTAGTTACGCCGCAGCCAAGCAGACACACTTTATCCAGCGGCGCCTGAGGGTTTACCTTCGCCAGAGAGATCTCCGCCACCACGGTGTATTCGCTGAAGGTGCTGGTGCCCATGTAGTGATAAATTGGCTCGCCCTTGTAGGAGAAGCGGGTCGTGCCATCCGGCATCAGCCCTTTCCCCTGGGTGGCGCGCACGGCCTGGCAAAGGTTGGTTTTGCCGGACTTACAGAACTTACACTCGCGGCATTCTGCGGTATAAAGCGGAATGACGTGGTCGCCCGGCTTCAGGCTGGTCACGCCCTCGCCCACTTCAACCACGATGCCGCCGCCTTCGTGGCCCAGCACCGCCGGGAACACGCCTTCCGGATCATCGCCGGACAGCGTAAAAGCATCGGTATGGCAAACGCCGGTATGGGTGATTTTCACCAGCACTTCACCTTTTTGCGGTGGCGCGACGTCGATTTCAACAATTTCTAAAGGTTTACCCGGCCCAAAGGCCACCGCAGCACGTGATTTCATCGTTTTATTCCTTTTGGTGAGGGTGTTTTTATTTTAGATAAGAGCGCAGCAAATTCCCGACTTCCGCCATCCGCAGCGCGCGCTGCTCTTCTGACGTGTCGCCGCTGACCAGCTCATCTTTAAGGTGAATTTCCATCATTTCGCCCATCAGGCCGTTGGCCGCGCCGCGAACGGCGGCGATCTGCTGCAAAATGGCGAGGCACGGATCGCCGTTTTCCAGCGCGCGCTCAAGCGCCTCCGCCTGGCCGCGAATGCGCCTGACGCGGGTCAAAATGCGTTTTTTGTCTTCCGGAGAGTGTGGCATAACCGCCCCTTTGGTACTGTAGGGGGGTATAGTACCGTAATTTTTAGGTTATTGATATTTTAATGTTTTATATAATTATCAATGAATTGAGATAAAAGAATGCCTGCGCAACGATAAACGCCCCCGAATCACGAGGGCGTTGATGTACTCGCCCGGCCTTATTGTGACATAGAGACAGGTGAGGCTCTTCTGCCCCCGCCGAATGAACTGTTCAGGCGATCGACCTCACTGAAAAGCACCATCAGATCGTTGCTGTCCACTCCGATCAGGCCAAGTTCGTGAACCAGAGACTCAAGGAGCAGATGCTTACGGGCATCAGGAGAACCAGAGGAGAGTACCGCCTCAATCAGCACGAAGTTAGCACTACGCGGGGATTCCAGGTCAGGATAATTTGGGTCCACATAAAGCGAGTCATCGTCGAGGCTTATAAAGCGCTGGAACAGATCGTTATGGGGGTAGCCGGTGGTAATCGTGGCGGCGTGAATGGCGGCCGAAATTCTTTTTTTATCTAAAGTACCGGTGCTTCGCAGCGTAACAGTAAATACGGGCATGGTCAGACTCCTGAGGATAGTCAAAGGAGTCTACTGTCTTCCATTCTAATAGATAGCCTGAAAACTGTTTCGTGCTGTAACCAAAATGATGACTTGCGCATACATCGCTTTTTTATCCCACCACCACATCACAAACCATCTCAACGGCCCCGCTTTTAAGCACCTTCTGCGTGACTGGCCTGAGGCTCAACGGTTTACTCACCGGCAAAAGCGGGATCCCTGAACCGATAACCACCGGGATTTGAGTGATAAACAGACGCTGCAGCTCGCCGGCTGCTGCAAACAGGGCGGCGGTTTTGCCTCCGCCAACCAGCCAGACATCTTTGCCTTTGGCCACGGCGCGGGCCTGCGCCGCAATGTCGGCGGCTTCGCCCTGCACCAGCGTGACATTTTGCCCCTCGGGAACGGAGAGCGAACGATGCGTGACGATAAATGCCGGAACATCGGCATAGGGCCAGGCCTCTGGTGAGTTCTTCAGGATCCAGCTGTAGGTTTCCGCCCCCATAATCACCGCGCCGACTGTCTGATAAAACTCATCGTATGGCGTTGCGTCATCCCCCAGCTGGAAGGTCATGAGCCAGTCGAGCTTGTGGTGGCTGTCGGCAATGTAACCATCCAGCGTGGCCGCCACGTAATAAACGATGTTCGCCATCCTTTTCCCTCTCAGTCAGACAATTATGCGCCTGATAATACAGGGATAAAAATACCTCGCCACTGCCAGTTTTAGGCTTGCAGTTCTTCATCACCCCGTGCCTGGCGGCGGATAACCTGCGGCGGCTGGCCGTAGGCACGAAGAAACGCCCGGCGCATTCTGTCCCGCTCGCCAAACCCGGTTTGCCGGGCAACTTCGTCTATGGAGCGGGCACTGGTTTCAAGCAGCATGCGGGCGGACTCCAGGCGCAAATACTCTATCGCACGGGCGGGCGACTGCCCGGTTTCTGCCTGAAAACTGCGGCTAAACTGCCGGGGTGATAAATTTGCCACCGCGGCCAGTTCCTCAACGCTGAGCGCGTTTTCCAGATGGGCACGGGCGTAAGTCATCACTTTCTGAATGCGGTCCGATTTAGGCTCCAGCTCAAGCAGCGAGGAAAACTGTGACTGGCCGCCGGAACGGCGATGGTAGAGCACCAGTTTACGGGCAATGGTGCGGGCGATGTCAGGCCCAAGATCGTCCTCAATCAGCGCCAAAGCCAGATCGATAGCCGCCGTCATGCCTGCCGAAGTCCAGTAAGGCCCGTCGCAAATAAAAATCTTGTCTTCTTCCACGCTTATTCCGGGAAAACGCTGCTGTAGATAGCGCGCATACATCCAGTGCGTGGTAGCTCGCCTGCCCTCCAGCAACCCGGCTTCCGCCAATAAAAATGTCCCCAGGCAGGCGGCGGCCACGCGGCGAGCATAGGCCGCAGCCTGGCGCACAAACTCGATGGTCGCGGCAGAAGCCTGCTCCATAGTGGCGCCAAACAGCAGGAGATCGTACTGCGTATCGGCCATTGACTCGGTCATTACGTCAAACCCAGCCGACGTTTGCACCCTGCCGCCGTGCTCTGACAGCAAATGCAGCTCATAAACCGGTGCTTCCGCCATCAGGTTAGCGACTTCAAACGCCGTAATGACGGCAAAGCCCATGGTGGAATAACCGGGAGTCACGACAAAACCTACTTTCTGCATGATGAGCACCGCCGCATTTAATAATGTCATAAAAAGACGGTTATATGACATTTGAGACGTAAAAAGCCAGTGTTAATGTTGCGTTCGTTAACCCATCCCTTCTTCAGGAGTCACACAATGAGCAACGCATCTAAAGGCACCGCCCTGGTCACAGGCGCATCCGGCGGCATCGGCGCAGTCTATGCGGACCGTCTCGCTAAACGCGGCTATGATCTGATTCTGGTCGCCCGTAATACTGACCGCCTGAACCAGGTTGCCGAACGTCTCCGCCAGGAAAGCGGCCGGTCAGTCCAGATAGTTACCGCCGATCTCGGCAACGCGACGGAGCTGCTGCAGCTGGAAACGCGGCTCAAAGACGATGAGTCGATTTCGCTGCTGGTTAACAACGCCGGTTTTGGCTCGAAGGAAAGCATTCTGGAAGCCAACGTGGATGAAATGACGGCGATGATCGACCTGAACGTGACGGCGCTTACTCGTCTGACCTATGCCGCTGCCCCGGCAATGGCAGCCCGGAAGCACGGCACCATCATCAATATCGCCTCGATTGTGGCCATCGCGCCTGAATTGCTGAACGGCGTTTACGGCGCCAGCAAAGCTTTTGTGCTGGCATTGAGCCACTCTTTGCAGCATGAACTGGCGGGTTCAGGCGTGCGTGTTCAGGCCGTGCTGCCGGGCGCAACCGCCACGAACTTCTGGAACATCACCGGCGTCGGCGGCCATGAAAACCTGCCGCAAAGCTGGGTGATGAGCACCGAAGATATGGTCGATGCCTCACTGGTCGGCCTGGACGCTGACGAGAAAGTGACGATACCTGCGCTGCAGGAAGGCAGCGACTGGGATAACTGGGAAGCTGAACGCCGGGCGATTAGCACCCGCCTGAGCGCGGCCCAACCAGCCCCGCGTTACGTCAGATAGTCTTTCTCGCTATTTTATCCCGCAAGATGCCGCCTTCTGGCGGCATTATCGCTACGATTAATGAGATCGGCAGCGCATATCATACCCTTACTAATTAAATGCAAATGATAATGAGTATCATTTGATCGCATTGTTTGTTAACATCCCGCCCGCTATACATCATCGATATCAATATAAACAGCCAGTGAAGGCTACCTCCGGGCAAAAGATATGCGTAAAAAATTGATCCTTGCGTCTTTGATAGCGTTAGCCAGCCTGGGCCTCAGCGCCTGCAGCCAAACCACTCACACTCCTCCAGCGGCCAGCCAGGCCGCCATTGCTCGCGGGCAAATCATTGATTTGCACAGCGGCGAAACCCTAACCGATCGGCAGCTGCTGGTTAAGCTCGCTGGCGCTCAACGGCTTATCGTCGGCGAAAAACACGATAACGCCGAACATCATCAGATTGAGCTCTGGCTGATGCAAAACCTGGCTCGGGAACGTCCGCAGGGCAGCGTGCTGCTGGAGATGCTGACGGCAGGCCAGCAGCCGCGCGTCACCAGTGTTAAAAGCTGGCTGAAGGAAGACCCGCTGGTGCGGGATGGCCGTATCCAGGAACTGCTTAGCTGGCAAAAAGGCTGGCCGTGGGAGATGTACGGCGGCGTTGTCACCGAGGCGCTTCGTGCCCCTTACCCTCTGCTCAATGCGAATATCAACCGCGACGAGATAATGCGTCTTTATAAAGAGCCGCGTTTCCCTGAAGGCAAACTTTCGACGGCCCCTGCCGTGCAGGCCGCGCTGAAGGAAACCATTATTGCCATGCACGAGGGGAATATTGAAGGCCCACAACTGACGTCAATGCTGGCGATTCAGCAGCAGCGTGACCGCTATATGGCGCAACAATTGCTGAATGCCCCCGCTCCGGCGCTGTTGATTGCCGGCGGCTACCACGCGTCTAAAAGCTTCGGCGTTCCGCTGCATATGGAAGATCTCTCCCCTTCATCACGGCCGGTTGTGCTGATGCTGGCGGAAAAAGGCATGAACGTCACCGAGGCTCAGGCTGATTACGTCTGGTTTGTCGCCCCGGCCGCAGCAAAACGGTAAGCCGGGAATGACAGATACATTTTATGCGCATCCGACAAGCGGAAAAGGCGTGTGGTTTACCGTTTCTTTGCTCCTGCACGGCCTGCTTTTTTTAGCCCTGATTTGGCAGGCAACGGAGGTGCAGCCTGCCTTACAGCCTGCACCCGCCGTGATGCTGCAGTGGTCGGATAACATCGAAGCACCGGCATCTCCGCAGCCGCTGCCCGTGGGGATTGCACAGCAGGAGTCTGCGGCCGCAGAGGAAAAACAGCAGGCCGAAGACAAGCAGCAGAGGCCGCTGCCGGAGGATAAAAACGCGGTGATTGAAGTCACCCGGCAGAAAAAAGCTGCCGAAGGCGAGAAGAAAAAACCGCGTCCGCCGCGCAACGTCAGGGAGCAAACCAGCGACAGCAGCCAGGCGTCCGTCTCGACCAATGCCGCGCCTCAGGCCAGCGTTGTTTCATCCCGCATTGCCGCGCCGTACAACAGCGATGCCGCGAAACAAAACAGCCTTGAAGACTCCTGGGAGAGCCGCGTAAAAGGCCATCTTAACCGCTTTAAACGCTACCCTGCTGACGCCCGCAAGCGCGCCCGCACGGGCATCTCGGTCGTGACGTTTACCGTGAACGCTGCGGGAGAGGTTATTGGAAGTTCGCTGAGCAGCTCGTCGGGAACACGCTCGCTTGACCGCGAAGCGATTGAGGTTTTAGAGCGCGCCCGGCCGCTGCCCAAACCACCCACCGAACGCTTAAAGGGAGGCGTTTATAGCGTGATGATGCCAATAAGCTTTGACCTGACGGAGCTGAGCCGAAGCTAGCGCTACGCTCCCCGCTACCTGAATTTTATTTTTATGCTGACTATTTCGGCAGGGCGCCCTGTCGCCTGACGCTAAGGACGTATTATGGAAAAACTATGGAAAGCTACGCCGCTGTTCATCGCCTGTTCGCTTTACGCGAGCTGCGCTGCCGCCGACATGCCCCGGCCACCCGCTACGGAAAAAATCCCCCACCAGCTGATTGAACATGGCGATATCCGCGTGGATAACTATTTTTGGCTCAGGGACGACAGCCGCAGTGACGCAAAGGTACTGCGTCACCTGGAAGATGAAAATAACTATGCCCGTCAGGCTCTCCAGCCCGCCGCTGAATTAACGGAGAAGTTGTACCAGGAGATGGTCGCGCGGATGAGCCCGGAAAATCGCTCGGTCCCCTTCCAGCGCAATGGCTACCTTTATCAGGACGTTTATCTGGCCGGACAGGATTATGCCGTCAGCCAGCGCCAGCCAGCAGGAAGTAAAAACGAATGGCAGACGCTGGTTGACGGGAATCAACGCGCCAAAGGTCAGGCCTATTATCAGCTAAGCGGCCTGGTGGTCAGCCAGGATAACCAGATGATGGCTATCGCGGAAGACACCGCCGGTCGCCGCCAATACCGCCTCTCGCTGCGTGATTTACAAAGCGGAAAATGGCTCGCCGAAACTATCGACAACACCTCCGGGAATATGGTCTGGTCAAACGATGGTCACTCTCTGTTCTACGTGCGCAACGATCCGCAAACGCTGGTGCCCTCGCAGGTCTGGCGGCACCGGCCAGGAACGCCGGTGACAGAAGATAAATTAGTCTATCAGGAGAAAGATGGCGGCTTTTATCTCGGTCTCTCCCGCTCCTCGTCCGATCGTTATTTGATTATCACGCTCAGCGCCAGCACCTCGTCAGAAGTACGCCTGCTGGATGCCGACAGGCCGGAAGCGCCGCCGGTGCTGTTCGCCGTTCGCACCCCCGGAATTGAGTATTATCTCGACCATTTTGGCGACGACTTCTACCTGCGCGCGAATCAGGAAAGTGCCAATTTCGGGCTGTATAAAAGCCACGCTCCGGGTGACAAATGGCGGCCCGTTGTCGCGCCTCAACCGGGAAAAATGGTGGAAGGATTCACCCTGTTTAAAGACTGGCTGGTGGTGGCTGAACGCCAGGACGGGCTGAGCCAGATCCGCAAGATTAACTGGCTGAACCACGGTGAGCAGACGCTGAAATTCGATGATGCCAGCTATATGGCCTGGCTCGGCTACAACCCGGACCCACAGTCCGGCAAGCTGCGCTACGGTTACTCCTCGATGACGACCCCAACCAGCACTTACGAATGGGATTTAGCCAGCGGGGAACGTACCCTGCTTAAACGGCAGGAGGTGAATAACACAGACCCGCAGGACTACCATAGCGAACGGATTTGGACCACGGCACGCGACGGCGTGAAGGTGCCCGTTTCGCTGGTCTATAACAAAAAAATGTTCAAACCGGGCCACAGCCCGCTGCTGGTATATGGCTACGGCGCTTACGGAATGAGCATGGATCCGGCCTTCAGCGCCAACCGCCTGAGCCTGCTGGATCGCGGGTTTGTCTTTGCTATCGTTCACGTGCGCGGCGGCGGCGAGCTGGGCCAGCAGTGGTATCAGCAGGGGAAACTGGAGAACAAGCAGAACAGCTTCAACGATTTTCTTGATGCCACGCATAGCCTGGTTAAACAGGGCTTCGGCCAGGCCGGCAGGCTCTATGCCATGGGCGGAAGCGCGGGCGGCCTGCTGGTTGGCAACGTCATCAACCAGCAGCCGGCCCTCTTTAACGCCGTGGTCGCGCAGGTGCCGTTTGTGGATGTGGTGACAACTATGCTGGATGAATCACTGCCGCTCACGGTGGGCGAATATGATGAATGGGGTAATCCACACCGGAAAGCAGACTATCTGCGACTCAAATCCTGGAGCCCGTACGACAACGTGAAGCCTTCGCACTACCCTAATCTGCTTGTGACCAGCGGCCTCAATGACTCGCAGGTGCAGTATTGGGAACCCGCCAAATGGGTCGCTAAGCTGCGGGAAAACCAGCAAGGCCCCGGCAAAATACTTCTGCTGACCGATATGCAGGCCGGGCATGGCGGTAAATCAGGCCGAATAAAACGCCTGGAAAATACCGCGCTGGAATACAGTTTTATTCTGGAGGCAGATAAACAGCGCTAACCGGAAACCCCTCCCTTATCGGGGAGGGTTCGTTAAAGCGACATAATTATAAAAATAACTTTTATTTTATTACGATACTTCAAGGACACGTATGAACGTAAATAAACTGGCCGTTGCCCTCGGCTCGGGCATGCTATTGCTCAGCGCCAGCGGAGCGGCACAAGAAAATAATGATAAAAGCAGCGGAGATAAAAAAGGCTCGGCGGTATTTAGCCCGCTTAACGTTTCCGCCGGGAACATCACCAGCGAACAAGAAGCGCTGGAAAAACCAGGCGCCACCAGCTCTCGCTCCACGGGAAAAAACCTGCAGTCCCTGGACGCCACGCTGCGGAGCATGCCCGGCACCTATACCCAAATCGATCCCGGTCAGGGCACGGTGAGCGTCAATATTCGTGGCATGAGCGGCTTTGGCCGGGTTAACACCATGGTAGACGGAATTACCCAAAGCTTTTACGGCACCACCACGTCAGGCACGACCGTTCACGGCTCCACCAACAACCAGGCTGGCGTGCTCATCGACCCTAACTTTTT
Organism: Cedecea sp. P7760; assembly: GCF_013386425.1. Classification (NCBI taxonomy): domain Bacteria; kingdom Pseudomonadati; phylum Pseudomonadota; class Gammaproteobacteria; order Enterobacterales; family Enterobacteriaceae; genus Cedecea; species Cedecea sp. P7760. The sequence continues at coordinate 35,731 of NZ_JACARU010000052.1, forward strand.
AGTCGGTGTGGACGTCACGCGCGGCGACAGCAGCGGCTCTGCGGGGATTAACGCCCTGGCGGGAAGCGCAAATATGCGTACCCTTGGCGTGGATGACGTTATTTTTAAGGGCAATGATTACGGACTGAGATCGCGATTCTCGGTAGGCAGCAACGGTATCGGGCGCAGCGGGATGATTGCCGCCGCAGGGAAAACCGACGCCTTCACCGATACCGGGAGCTTTGGCGCCATGGCCGCCATCAGCGGCAGCTCTATTTATTCGAATTTCTCCAACGGCTCCGGCATTAATAGCGAAGAGTTTGGTTATGATAAATTCATGAAGCAGAACCCGAAGTCCCAGCTTTATAAAATGGACATCAAGCCCGATGAATTTAATAGCTTTGAGCTGTCTGCCCGAACTTATGAAAATAAGTTTTCGCGCCGCGACATCACCAGCGACGATTATTATATTAAATACCACTACGCCCCGTTCTCTGAGCTGATTGATTTTAACGTCACGGCCAGCACCAGCCGTGGCAATCAGAAATACCGCGATGAGTCGCTGTACACCTTTTACAGTACCTCCGCGCAAAACCGTTCCGATGCCCTGGACATGAGTAACGTCAGCCGTTTCAGCCTGGGTGATAATGACCTGGCGTTTACGCTGGGCGGCAAGCTGATGCGCACCCGCTACACCAAGCTCATTAATTCCGCCGCAGGCGATGAGAAAACCAACCAGGAGTCGATCGAAAACAATCCGTTCGCCCCTTCCGGGCGGCAGGATATTTCGGCGTTATATACCGGGCTGCAGGTGAAGCGCGGTATCTGGCAGGCAGACTTGAACCTCAACTACACGCAAAACAGAATCACCGGTCACAAGCCGCCCTGCGACGAGCGCGTTATCTGCGTCCCGCAGGGAAGTTACGACGTCGATGAGCGAGAAAGCGGCTTTAACCCGTCGGCCCAGCTGTCGGCTCAGGTCACCCCCTGGCTTCAGCCGTTTGTCGGCTACAGTAGGTCGATGCGTGCGCCAAATATTCAGGAGATGTTTTTCTCCAACTCCGGCGGAGCTTCCATGAACCCCTTCTTAAAGCCTGAACTCGCCGAAACCTGGCAGGTCGGTTTTAATATCGACACCAAAGACCTTATCGCTAAGCAAGATTCGTTGCGCTTTAAAATGCTGGGCTACCGCAGCAGGATCCAGAACTATATTTTCAGCGAATCTTACCAGGTCTGCTCCAGCGGGAGAAAATGCAGCATGTCCGAGGTCATTGGCAACGACTGGGCGGACATGAGCGACGACTACAGCGACAATATGTACATCTACGTGAACTCTGCTACCGGCGTCACCGCCCAGGGCGTTGAGCTGGAGATGGACTACGACGCCGGGTTCGCCTTCACCCGCCTCTCCTTCAGCCAGCAGCTAACCGACCAGCCAACGTCCATCGCCAGCACCTACTTCGGCGCCGGGGATATGACCGAGCTGCCAAGAAAATATATGACGCTGGATGCCGGGGTGCGTTTCTTCGATGAATCGCTGACCCTCGGGACGATCGTCAAATACACCGGGAAAGCCCGCCGGCTGTCGCCTGATTTTGAAACCGATGAGCATACGGGCGCCATCATTAAAGAGGATTTGCCGCAGATCCCGACGATTATCGATCTCTACGGCACATACGAGGTGAACCGCAATCTGATGCTGAAGCTGACGGTGCAAAACCTGATGAACCGGGATTACTCAGAGGCGCTGAACAAGCTCAATATGATGCCTGGGCCGGGCGATGATGCTAGCCGGGCCAATACCGCGCGCGGCAGAACCTGGATCTTTGGCGGCGAAGTTCGCTTCTGATCGTCACCGAATCGCCCGGAAGCATCCGGGCGATGTACGTCTAGCGGTACTGCATGTGCCGCAAATCCTCAATCAGCCCTGGGCCAACGGGCCGCCAGCCCGTTTTCTGCTGCGTCTCAAGGCTTGAGGCCGACATATCATGCGCGGCAAAGTTACCGAGCCAGCCAAAGTGGTCGCTGGCTTTGTCGGCGTCAATGCTGCGCACAGGTACACCAAGCCCCTGGCCAATCACGTCGGCGATATCTTTAGTGGTGATACCTTCTTCGGCAACAGCGTTATAGCGCGCTCCGGCAATCCCTCTTTCTACCGCCAGAACATAAAGACGCACCGCGTCGCTCACGTGCACCGCCGACCAGCGGTTTTTGCCTTCGCCGATATAAGCCGCCACGCCCTTCTCCCTCGCCAGTTCAATCAGCGGAGTGATAAGCCCTTGCCTGACGGTGTCATGCACCTGCGGCAGGCGAACAAACGAGGCGTTAACGCCCCGCTCAAGCAGGCTTACTCCGGCGATTTCCGTGGCTTTACGCGGGTTCGGCGTCAGGACGTTATAGCCCGCCTCCGTGGCTGGTTTGCCCGGCTCCGTTGTCCCCATGGCAACAAAAGAGGTGATAACCATTGGCCGGGATGAGCCTGCAAGCGCTTCCCCCATCGCACCAATCACTTTGCCGTCAGCCTCGCAGTTGGCGACAAAGGTAGAAAAGTCATGATTGAAAGCCGTGTGGATCACCGCGTCCGCAAGATCCGCCCCATGCTGCAGGCTGGCAAAATCATCCAGATCGCCAAAATGTGCTTTCGCTCCCCAGGACTCCAGAGCTGTGGCCCCGCGATCGGAGCGCGTTAGCCCCAGCACCTGATGCCCCGCCGCCAGCAGCTGTTGCACGATAGCCGAGCCAAGAAAACCGGTCGCACCGGTCACAAAAATACGCATAGTCATTATCCCAAACCGTAACCAAGGACTGAGTTGCCGCCCGACGGGATTTACTGTAAACAGGAAGAGTTATACGAACAATGTTCAAAAGTCGCCATTTTTGGTCTCATCGTCCGGAGTTGATATGGATCCGCTTTCAGAGCTGCTTTCCCTGCTTAAACCCCAGAGCTATGCCTCGGGCGGCGTTGCCCTGCACGAAACGATGGCGATTCAGTGGCCAGAACACGCCGGAATTAAGTGCTATGCCGTGGTGTCCGGGCGCTGCTGGCTCTCCGTTGAAGGGGTGAACGAGCCGCTGCTGCTGCAGGCCGGCGACTGCTATCTTCTGCCGCCTGGGCCACCGTTTTGCCTGGCGACTGAACCTGACGCCACGCCGGTGGACTTCTACACCCTGCGCGAGGCGGGCAAGCTCGGGCCCGATGTTGTCCCTGGCCAGCAGGAAAGCTGCTTCCTGGTCGGCGGCCATTTTGTGCTGAGCGGGGAAGCGGCCGACCTGCTGCTGAGCTCTCTGCCGCCTGTGGTCTGCATTCAGCAGCCGGACAGTAAAGCGGCGATGCGCTGGGCGCTGGATCAAATGACCGACGAAGTGCGCCAGCCTCGCCCCGGCGGCGCGCTGATTATCCAGCAGCTGGCGTGGATGATGCTCATTCAGGCGCTGAGGCTGCACTTAGCCCATCAGCCCGCCGTGGGCTGGCTTTATGCGCTGGCAGACAAGCAGCTGAGCCTCGCCCTGACCTGCATGCATAAAGATCCCGCGTTTGGCTGGACGCTGGAAAAACTGGCGGAGCGCGTGGGGATGTCACGTTCGACGTTTGCAGCACGGTTTAAGGCGATAACGGGCGCTTCGGCTATCGACTATCTGACGCGCTGGCGAATGATGCTCGCCTGCGACAGGCTGCGCCAGCCAGGGGATTCACTGGCGCGTATTGCAGCGGATTTGGGCTATGAGTCGGAAAGTGCGTTCGGGAAAGCGTTCAAGCGGGTAATGGGCTGCTCGCCCCGGCAGTATTCAAAAAGCTAGCGGCTGCGCGGCACGGAGGCCACCGCCGCTAAGCGATTATTCTTGTTCTCGTTTGCCCGGCATCATTCGCAGCAGCGTATTGTCTTTCCAGACGTAATGATGGAACAGCGCACCAAAGGCGTGAAGACCGATAACGAAATAGCCGGTATTGGCGATAAGCTCGTGCCAGGACTTGAGGCTGAACTCCAGGTCTTCGTCCGGCACCGCCGCCACCGGCATTTGTAGCCCGAAGGCCACCCAGTCAGTACCGCGATAGTACATCGCCAGGAAGCCCAGCACCGGCAGCGCAATAAACATCAGATAGACAATCGTGTGGACCAGATGAGAGATGCCGGTCACCGCCGGATGCGGCCTGGGCACAATGGCCGGCGCGCGATACCTGATACGAACCAGCAGGCGGGCCACCATCAGTACCAGGACGGAGATACCGCAGGTGAAATGGATAGAGTTGATGAGCGGCCGGTAGCTACGCGGCGCAAAGCCACGCAGTTCCATGGCGCAGTAGGCTCCCACCACCAGCAGAAAGACCAGCCAGTGGATCGAAATCTGTAACGAGGTGTATTTAGTGCGCATGAAAGACCCTGCCCTGAAAAAACGTTAAATGCCAGGATACCGAAGAAACATTAAAAGAGTATTAACATCAACGTATTATGGACGTTAATTTGTTTCAGCGTGTAATTTTTTAGCCTTAACGTTGTTCAGGGCAAAGCCCGAGGTTTACAGCCCGCGTTCGCGGATCATTGCGCTCAGCGCCATATCCTGCTGGAGAGCATGCCAGGCGGCCATCACCTGCGGCGGAATATCAACGTGAACGATGAAGTCCCGCCCCTGTGGACCATAGCCGGTTGCATCGTCGCGCAGGCGAGGAATTTCACCCAGCGCCAGCGAAACATAACGCTCGAGCGGCCACAGGCCCTCTTCCTCTCCGGCAAAAACGGTGCCCTGCTCGCCTGCAGTTAACTCCGGCACTACGCCCGGCCAGCTCAGCAATTCCGGTGCCTGCGCATCACCTTGCCAGACTCGGGAGAAGGCCGCGACGGTTCGGCGCTGCATGGTCGGGTCCTGAACAATCAATACGCGCGTTGGGCTCAGGCCCAGTTCGGCCATCTTCGCCACGCTAAAGCGTGCATTTTCACCGCAGTTGGTTGATTTCTCTTCGATAATGATTTTTTCGTTCGGGACTTTCCAGAACTGATGGGCAATATCTTTCAGGATTGCCGCTTCGGAACGCCCGGTAGTGGGAATGGTGTTATAACGCGGATGTCGGGCTATTTCGGCGTAGAGATACGTCGTGGAATGGCCTATTCCACCGGTGATCAACAGCGGTTTTTCGCCGTTAGCGGCAAACTCGCAGGCGGCGTCAATCGTGGGGATCACGGCGTTACCGGCCAGGATAATCAGCTCGGCATCCTGTGCCTGCGGCGCACCTGTAAAATCGCTTTGCGCCAGCCACTGGCCCAGCGTGTTAACAGCCTGAACTGTCGGCTGGCTCAAGGTTGCGGATGTCATCATTAGCGGGATCCTCCCTGTTAAAAACCAGTGTCTAGCCTAACCCGGTCAATCCGCCGGGCCTATCAGATGCCGCTGAAAAGGTTTAATCAGACGGAAAGCGGCTTTTGCAGCCGCAGGCGGTGCTCGTCTGGTTCGCCCTGGGGCTCAAGCTCTACCAGCTGGTAGCCATTTTTAAGCAGCATCATTAGCATGCCACGGAACTTGTTGCGGGTTTTCACGCTGAGCGTACGGTACCCCTGTTCCATCGCCCATTTTTCCTGGGCAATCAGCAAGGCCTGCGCGACGCCATCCCGTCTGAATTCTGGTAAAACGCCGCCCAGCCAGCTGTAAAACTCTGTTTCGCTCAGCGCATAGCCAAGCTTAAACCCGGCTGGAATGCCATTCACGCAGGCGATGAGCTGGCTGGTCTGGTTTGTCGCCAGGCGAGCCTGAAGATCTGAGACGCTTCGACTGTCGTCAAACTCCGGCAAACGATGATAAAGCTCGAGGATCTCCGCCAGAGAGGCCTGCCGCACGGTAATGCCCGTCTCCTGGAACGTCATCCCAGAGTAAGGCTTTTCCCTGCAGGCCGCCAGGCGGCTGGCTAAATCCCCCACGTGCAGCTCAAGCTGGTGGTTATCCGGGTCAAGAAAGTAGAAGGAATGCCCTTCGCTGCGGTTGTCTTTCCAGATCCGAACGCCGCGCTGCTCCAGCGCTTTAACAAGCTGAGGAAATGCCTCTGTGCTTATGCTGAAGGCATAGTGAGTGTAATGAACCGGGCGCTCACCGGCCTTTGCATCCAGAGAAAGGCAAAGCCACAAATCACTGCAGGAAAGATACGCCCCGGACTCCCAACGCGCGTGCAGCCTGACGCCAGGCAGGCTTTGGTAAAACGCCAGGCTCCGCGCCAGGTCGCACACCGCAAGCGTCAGGTGGTTCAGGCCGGTTAGCATGATTATTCCTTATTCTTAGCCTGATTCTTAGCCTGCCAGTTGGCCCACGGGCTTTCTGCCTGCGCGTCACTTTCATCAGGCTCGTCGAGTGAGGCGATATACATCTCTTCCACTTCTTTACGCGCCCACGGCGTGCGGCGTAAAAACTTCAGGCTGGACTTAACGCTGGGGTCGCTTTTAAAGCAGTTAATGTTCACCTGCCGCGCCATTTCCGCCCAGCCATAGCGCTCAACCAGCGCGGTCAGCAGCGCCTCAAGCGTAATGCCGTGCAGCGGATCTTTTGAACTCATGATTATTCCGGATATTTTGATAATTTGCGCACACCTTACTGATTCTGCCAGCGAGGCGCAACAAGGTGCGGGCGGCGATCCCGAAGAAGTGAAAAGAAGTGAGAGGCGGCCCATCGCTGAGCCGCAGAAGGGGTTAAATCAGAAGGTTTCCCAGTTATCGGCAGAAACCGCAACCGGCCGCGCCGATGTGGACGCAGGAGAAGGAACGACATAACGACTTTTCGGTGCTGCGGAAGAGCCGGCTTTCAGGCGGAACGTGCCTACAGCCTCCGTCAGCCGTGCGGCCTGTTCTTCCAGGGAAACGGCGGCGGCTGAAGCCTCTTCCACCAGCGAAGCATTCTGCTGGGTAACGTTATCCATCTCGTGAATAGCCTGCCCGACTTGCTGAATGCCCCGGCTTTGCTCGTCAGACGCGGCGGCGATTTCCAGCATAATATCGGTCACGCGGCGAACGGCGTCCACAATCCCCGTCACCGTGGTGCCCGCCTGAGCAACCTGGCGGGAGCCGGAATCAATCAGCGACACGGACTCGCTGATAAGCCCTTCAATCTCTTTTGCCGCCTGGGCGCTGCGCTGCGCCAGCGTGCGCACCTCGCTTGCCACAACCGCAAATCCTCGACCTTGCTCCCCGGCCCTGGCGGCCTCAACGGCAGCGTTCAGTGCCAGAATGTTGGTCTGGAAAGCAATGCTGTTGATTACCGCCGTTATCTCAGAGATTTTCTTCGAGCTGGCGGAAATATTGTCCATCGTGCTGACCACGCCAGAGACAATACGCCCGCCGTCGCTGGCCTTCTGCGAAGCATCTTCTGCAAGCTTTGTCGCGTGATGCGCGTTGTCGGCGTTTTGTTTCACCGTGGCGGTAAGCTGCTCCATGCTGGCGGCGGTTTGCTCGATGGCCGCCGCCTGCTGCTCGGTTCGGGATGAGAGGTCGGTATTACCGGCAGAAATTTCGCTCGAGCCCTGGTAGATAGCCTCGGCCCCTTCGCGCACGGTGCTCACGGTGCTGACCAACTGCTGCTGCATATGCTGCAGGTGCTGGCTGAGCTTGCCAATTTCGCTGTTGCCGGTTGCTTCCGCCGACAGGGTTAAATCCCCTTCGGAGATATGTTCGATGCGCTTCGCCGCTCGCTGCAGCGGGCCAATCACCACGCGGCGCAGCATGATGAAGGTAAATACCGTCATGAAAAGCGCCAGCGCAAAGGCCCCGGCCATCAGCGCCACGCTGGTTCTGGTGCGGTTATCAGCCTGCTCCCTCAGCGCATTCGCCCGTTCGGTTCGAATGCTGACTGCTTTTTGCAGGTTGGCGCCGTAGTCGCTGTCCAGCTTGCGCCCGACCTCGCTTTCATGGGTGATGATCGCCTCAAACATGCCGTTTTTGGCGAACTTCAGCATCGGCTTCATGCCTTTTTCGAGATAGGCCGCAAACTCATCCTGCAGCCCTTTGTCCAGGGCCTGGTCTTCGGGCGTTTTTACCTTACGGGCCATATAGGCGTTGAAACCAGCCTGCGCCTGCTTGATGAGTCCTTCGGCATTGGCGACGTTCTGTTTAACCTGATCCATATCCGCCACGCGGCTTGCCGCCCCGGCGTTGATCAGGTTGATACGTGCGGTACGCAAATGGTTGGCGCTGTCCGCCAGCCCCATACGCACCTGAATTTCTTCCGTGACGTCCTGAAGCGCGCGGTCGCTCTGGATAAGAAAGTAGCTGGCAAAACCGATGCAGAGCGCAAACAGCAGCAGAATGCCGCCGAGAATGGAGGAAAACAGCGGCACCAGCCTGATGTGATGCCAGAAGCGCACGCCGTTTTGTGGGGTCAGAGTTTTTATCGACATGTCCGTGACTCTCTTTGTATGGGGAATTCCCTTCAGAAGTCATCGGCCCCGGCGCGTAAAAACATTACGCGCCATGTCACAAATTTGCGTTAACGACGCTAAAGATATGACAAAAAGTTAAGTGGATCACAGGTTTGGCTTAGCGCTGCTCCGCCTGCTGCTTTATCAGCGCATAGCGGTTCAGCAACTGCCTGATTTGCATGTTGGTTTGCGTCAGCTGCGCGTCGGGTAGCGGCGTGCCTGCCGGGGACAGGCTCAGTGAATACAGGCGCTCTTCCAGAGGCGTGCTGCGTGAGAAATGTTGGGTGATGGTAAAGACCATAGATTTAAGCTCAGAGCCGGTCAGGTATTTGCCTTTACGTTCGTCCAGCGCGTTGAGCCGACGGGTCAGGTCGCTCAGGCCCGCCATGCCCTGATGCCAGCCTGAAAGCTGCTCAGGCGGCAAAGCGTTGCCGGTCAGGTAACGTGCCCATTGCGCCTTCAGGCCTTCAACCTGCTCCGGCCTGGCGCGCCCGGCCAGCTCATAGCCATAATCCTGCAGCAGCAACGGCGGCAGTCGGCCAAGCTCAACGAGAGATGCCTCACTTGCCGCCACCGGCAGCGGACTTGTCGGCTGCGGGTAAATTTTTTGCCAGCCCCAAAAGCCTGCACTCCCCACGGCCAGCATAACCAACATCCCTGCCGCAAAGCTTCGCCAGAGCGGCGCCGATGAAGGCTTAGGCACAAAGTTCACAACGCCGGGCGTGGCCGGGTCTTCACGTGCGACATAGATCAGCTGCTCGCTGCCGGAAGGTATTTGATTTTCCAGGATCGGAGAAGAAAAAGGCACGACAACGGCAGCGCCAGAGCCTGCGTCCATATTCTCCAACCTGATTGCAGCATTGTGCATAAAGGTGCAGAGCTCGCCCATCTGGCTGGCATTTTTTAGCTCCAGCTGCTGCAGCACATCGCGCAGCGTATTCAGGTGCTGTTCTGCCTGATAGACCAGCGGTAAATCAGCGTAATTAAGGGTGAGCGTGCGCAGCGTTGACTGTAGACGATGGCTAAACCCGGCCATAATTTCCATGCGGGCATGCACCGGCTGCGGCCACATAATGCCCCACTGCCGGCTCAGCAGAACTTCCATTATCGCCAGCCCTTCATTAAGGCCAGCCATGCCGGCAAGTCGCGTTCGGGCCAGCGTATACCAGCAAAGCGTTTGAAGCTCCACGCCATTCTGGCGAAACAGCGACAGGCTTAGCTGCTCTACAAGCGCCCAGTTCACATCCGGGCGCGCCGGATGGTTCAACTTAGCGAGCTCATCACGCAGGGAAGCATATTCCGGCAACGCGCGCGGGTCGCTGCCGGTTTTAATTTGATTAGCGTTATTCACGGAGATTTTCCGTCAGTTAGAGTGTGGGAGTAAGAATGAAGACGGTTAGCGTTTTAAATTCTGGTTTGGGTATCGAGATATTGCTGCTGTTTTAGATGGCGCAGCAAGACTCTGCCTTCGGGCATAAATTCGGTGCCGTATCGGACCAGGCCAAGGCCTTTAAGCTCGGCGTCAATCGCGTAACGCAGCTCGCCGGGCTGCGTTTGTTCGAGCAACAGCACGTTAATGCTCTTCAGGCGTGGTTCATATTTCAGCAATACGCTGCTCAGGGCGCCTTTCAACTGATGGGCCGTGCCCGGCATTCCCTGCAGGATTTTGGTCATGTCCGGCAGGCCGTAATCCGGCAGGTGCGCCAGCGTCCCGGCGCGGCAGTTGAGAATACGCTGCATGTTATCCAGCACGGAAAGAATGACCTGATTTTCTTCACTGACCTGATGCAGCGCGAGCTCCCCGGAGAAATTACCGAGCAGCATGTCATACAGCGACGGGGTGTGATGCGACTGTGGCATGGTTACTCCTTCACGGGGATCAGCGTCAGGCGGTTTTTCCCGGCTTCAATCACGCGGGGCTTATCCGGGTCCAGCGCCTCACGATCGAGGGTTAGCTTCCACGTTTCCTTCTCGCTATCCGGGGCGCGGAACAGCCCAACAACGGCGACAAAACGGGTATCTGCCTCCATCGGCATATCAAGGCTGACGTCCCCGCCCGGCTTGAGTACCACATCACGGCTGGCCAGCAGATCGGCGCCAAGCAGGCTTTCTCCGTCCTTTAGCAGCTGCTGATAGACCATTTTGTCGAAGGTTTTATTGTCTTTGAGCTGGTAAATACGCAGCAGCACCGGCGCCGAAAATGAGTGGTTTTCGCGTGCGTCGGTGTTCAGCTCTTCACGCGCGGTGAAATCCAGATGCAACACCTTAATCTTCTTATAGAACACTGAGGTGAAGGCCGATTTCGTGCCATCGCTGACGCTTTGCGTCAGGCCACAGCCCGCCAGGCTTAACGCTAACAGGGGCAGCAGCCAGCGTTGGGGCTTAATTAAACTTGTACGTAACACGTCGGTTTCCTTGTTGTATTCTCGCGGGCTGAAGGCCGCTGTAATAACCCAATTCCGTGGTAAAACGCTCGGGCAGATCGTCGGGGAGCCTTTCCTCTTCGGCGCCCAGCACACCGTTCATACCTAGCCAGAAAGGTCCCTCGCCCAGCGGGGGAGCCGCCAGCAGCCGGGTATCGGTGGTGAGGGTAATTTTGGCCTTAAACCGCCAGCCAAGATAAACCCGCAGCATCACCAGAAAGTCCTGATACAGCAGACCGTCCGGCTTCCAGCCCAGCGACTCCTGCGCGTTGTCCGTGAACAGGGCGATCAGCAGTTGGCTGTTGGCTTCCATCGCCTCATCCCCGAGCGGCATATTGCCATCCAGTAAAAAATCCCGATCGCCGTGAAAACCCAGCGGCTGGCTGATTTCCACCGGCCGCAGGCAGTACGGGCTGACCTGCACCGTGGTCTCCGGGGCCAGCAGGCTCACCAGCGCCTGTATCCCTTCCTGCGTTTTTCCCGGCTGACGTAATACGCCGAGCAAAGCCAGAAAGCGCGATACCGGCGTGGCGATATGGTTTGCCGTGCCGGGTATCCCCAGCCCGACCAGGCCCAGCAAGGACTGAGAGATACCGTCTGTTCCGCCAGGTTCAAAGGTGGCCGGGTAAGAATACTTTCGCCAGATGCGGTAAAACTGGGTCAGGATGCGATGGCTAAAAATATCCAGAAAGCCCTGCAGCGCCTCGTGCCCTTCCCGGCGCTGGGTGATGTCGTCGAGATACGCGGTCGGCAGCGGGGAATCCACCCCGTACATCCCCATAAAAGTGGTCCGGATACGCGGGGGCTGAGCGTCATCGTCTGCGTCGTATTCAACGGATTTCAGCTCGCTGGCCGGAAACCCCATTCCCGGATGAGGCGCAAAACGCACGGGATCGTCCGCCGGATGACTGGTCGATCCCAGCGGCGGTTTATCGTTGTGACGCTTTTCCAGCAACTGGCAGAAACGATAAAAGTTAATCCGCTGGAGACTGGCCTCCAGCCGGGGTGTCAGCCGGGAATACGGCGGCTGTGCTTCTCTTCCCATTCCAGGCGTTCTCCGGTTGGTTGCAGGATGATAATCAGGCGGTTAAACAGGTAGATATCGGTGTAAAGCGCGAAAAAGCGGCTCAGCATCTCGCCAAACAGGCAAACATCGCCTCGTCCGGCAAAGCCGTGACCGTCGAGGGTGACTTCAATCTGCACGCCGCGCACCAGGAACCCCTGCTCAAAGCGCTCGGTTTCGCCGTGCTTCACGTCAATGATGGCTTCCAGGCGACGGCGGTTCATTTCGCTGTCGGTCCATTCATACAGCGCCAGGGTACCGCGCAATACATCGGCGTTGTCCATCATCGACAGGAACCCGCTGCCGAGGTGGCTCAGCACGCGCCAGTGGAAACGGTCCTGCGCCGGGGGGTAACAAGGCAACGTCGGGGCGCAGAGATTACGTACCGTCATGCTGGTCGTGGGGGTTTTCACCGCCGTATCCAGCACGGTGCTTTGCAGCGCCCGCCGCGGCAGCTGCCCGTTAGTGCCGGTCAGCGTCAACGAAAGGCTTTCGTCTTCCGGCACGGTGTGGCTATCAAAGGCTTCACCGCCCAGGATCAGCCAGGTGTTATGCAGCCCGGACGGGCCACGCCGCACGCGGGTATGGTAGTAATATTCCGGGGCTTCGTGGCGCATCATGCCGCCTTTATGCCGGAAGCTGGAGAACGGGACATAAACATGCTGATTCGATGACATCACCGAATCCACGGCATAAATCTCGGTGTGACCATCCTGGACGCGCATCGGGCGCAGCATATACTCCGTTTGCAGGGAGTCCAGGGTCAGCGGGTCGGACTCCAGCGGGAACAGGTTAATCACCGGCACGCAGTTCAGACGCAGATGTTTTTCGTTAAAGCTGAAGTCATGCTCCCAGCGCTCGGCCAGTACCACGTCGATTTCAAACCACGGCAGCGCCGCCGGAAAATCGACGGTTTCCAGCCCTCGCAGGCCGGTAAACATGAATTTCTCGCGGAAGGTAAAGTACTCCAGCAGCAGTTGGTAACCACTGAAACTGCTGTTGCTCTTCGGCCACAGGGCGTCGTCATCGCCAAAGCCCTGGGCAGTGAAATGCCCGTCGAACGGCCTGCTGTCCACATCGCCGGGCATGCGCAGCCACATGCGGGCCACGTTCTGGGTAAAAGCTTCGTGCATAGCGCAGGCCAGAGGCGCATCGGCGTTGAAGTACAGCGCAAGAGCGCTGAGGTCGAGCTGGCTCCAGTCCGCCAGTTTGCCACAGCTAAAGCGCAGGGTGACCACCGAGCGCCCCTCAGCGTTGGTTGCCAGCCGGACATGCTCCAGCGCCAGCGGCTGAAGGTGGATCTCCCGGGTGGTGGTGTACCGGCAGCGCGTGCCTTTGTCGCCGATCGGCCGGGAGTTAACCTCGAAACCTTTGACGATGCGCATCGGCTCTTTCATTTCGAGCCAGTCCGGGGTGAATTCCACCACCGACATCGACGGAATGGTACGCAGATAATGCGGCCACAGCAGGCTAACCAGCCCTTCGGTCAGCTCCGGCAGGTCGTCATCAAGCTTTTCACGCAGCCGCCCCATCATGAAGGCAAAGCCTTCAAACAGGCGTTCCACATACGGGTCGCGCGCGCCCGCTTTATCGAGATTAAGCATCGCCGCCTGGTCAGGATGAGCGCGGGCAAATTCTTCACCGGCTTCCAGCAGGTAGCGCATTTCAGCGTCGTAATAACGCAGGGTTAAATCGTCCATAAATACCTGATTATTTTTTGTTTTAGTGGCGGCTGTAACAGGCAATTACCCGCACAGTACCGCGCTGCTGGCCGGGTCGATGGCAATCAGACCGGCCAGCAGCTGGTCCATCTCCGACTGGAGCCGTGATTTGTCGGTTTCGCTTCGTGAGGCTTTCATGCGTAGCAGCCTGAGACGCCGTGATTTGACTTCAAACAGCAACGACGGCGTCCACTGCGTGAGGGTGATGGTCCGCGCGAGGCTGTCCAGCTCCCCCAGCAGGTGCAGGGCCAGCTCATTCTTGCCCTTCTGCTCCGCCACCCGTGCCATCAGCAGGCGCAGCAGCCATTTATCTTTAGCTGAGCCCACGCCCGGGCGTCCCTGGAGCCACTGGAACGTTGCATCAAGGCCTTCGCGGTCCGCCTTCTCCAGCGCTTCCGGTTCAAGGGCCAGAATGTCGTTCTCAGCCATGCCAACGGGACTTTTTGACTCGTCGTGCCAGCCGGACAGGTCGTCCAGCACCCGCGTATTAATCCAGTTGAGCGTCACCTCATCGGCAAACGGCGTGCCGTCATTAAACGCCAGCGTTTCAAGCCCGGTGAGACGCCGGAGAAACCCTTTCAAATCCGCAATGATGACGTCGGCGGTCACGTCCTGCCCCAGCTTCATCAACGCTTCGTGGATGTACCATTGCAGGTCAAACCACAGGTGGTTGGCACCGCGTGAAAAGGCGCTGTCCGCCTGCTCAAGGATTTCTGACCAGCTCTGCTGCAGATACAGGCGTTTTAGCATGGCCCGCTGGTCGGCACGCGGGGGTTCGATACGCGTTTTCCCCTCTGCGTCCGGGGCCGGGATCTCTCGCAGGGTGTCATGGCGCAAACTCTTCATCAGCCGATGCGCCGCCAGCCAGCCATCAGGCTGTTCGCGAAGGTAGCTCGTCAGCGTTCGGGCCTGGGCCAGCAAATCCTGCCCCGAGGTGATGCGGGTCAGCGTCGGTGCCTGGCTGTCAGGCGATCCTGAGAGATGAGAAGGTTGCGTTGCGTCACTGGCATTTTGTGGTACCACGGCATCCACGCCGCCGGCCTTCACCAGACGAGACTCCAGCGCGCTATAAAGGGCGTTCAGATCCGGCCATGACGCCTCCGGCTCTGCTTCCAGACCGTCACGAATGAGGAGCAACGCTCCAACGGTGCGTTGTGCATCGTCGCGCGTCACTTCCGGATAAAGCGACAGGCTGGCAAGCACCCGAGAACCAGCCAGCCATTCCAGCGAAGCCTTTCGGCTACGATCTCGCTGCGGGTGAAGCTGAGTGCCGAAGCGTTGCAGCATGCCTGCCAGCAGTTCAAGCCCTTCGGCAAAGCCTGCTTCTCCGTCCTGATGCAAACGTGCCCAGCAATAGTAGGTGGCAACCCGGATATCTTTGGCGGTGGTGGTCAGTAGTTTTTCCGCGAGCTGGCAAATCAGGCCGGTATCGATGCCGGAAAGCTGGTTAACTTCTTCCCGGACACGCTGAAAATCATCGTCATAGCCGGGATCCTCCCCCGTGGGGCATGCATCACTTATTGGGATAAGCCACTGCCCCCAGTTTTCCGTGCGGGCTTGCGCCTGCTGACGCAGTAAAGTTTCATCCGCCAGGCAGGCAGAGACGAGATTCTGTAGTGAGCTCATTATTCCGTTCCATCCATGTCATCATCTCCTGCTCCGGGAGTCAGGGCCTGAGCCGTGGCCACGCTGTCGACGCTAAAGATCCGATCCGGCAGCGTGAAACCTCGCAGCGCCAGCAGCGTCAGCGGCCCCTTACCCAGCTGCGAGCGCAGCACCCATTGCAGCGTTCGCCCGTCCGGGGCGGTAAAACTCATCATCCACTCGCTGCTATCCAGCTGTTGCCGTTTGCCCTCTTCCAGCCAGCGGATGAACCCCCAGGTCCCGCTGTAATCGCCAAACAGCCGTGCCCCGGCGCTGGTTGAGGTCCAGGTCAGCTGGGTGCCTGGTTTATACGTTACCCCCGGCCAGCGGAAGGCCTGCCAGTCGGCCATCTGGTTGAAATAATGCAGTTTTTGCCCGTCAATAGTGAGTTGCGTTTCCACCACCTGCGGCGCAGGCCGGGCCTGCAGTTCAAAGCTGATGCCCTGGCCGCCGTCGGTAAACAGAATGTCCGACAGCTGGCTCAGCTGGTTAACCGCCTGGAGAAAGGCCGGATTAAAGGTCAGCCCCTGGCCGTGCATCTTGTCTGGTACCCACTGGCTGCCTTCTTTATGCAGCACGCCGTTCAGCTCCGTGGTGAGGAAGCGTTCTATACGCCCGCTGTCCTTACGCACAAATTCAGCCAGCATCGGCAACGAAGCTTCACTTTTGCTGATGGTAAACGGATAGCGACCGTTGAACGCCGTGTGCCAGTTGGCGGCCACCGAGCGACGCCACTTGTCATTGAGGCTCGCGGCCGACGGCTGGAGCACGGTTTCCCAGGCCTGCGTCAGCGGCTGCACAAACATCGTATGACCAAAGCTGCTCCACTCTTCCCCAAGGCTGGCCGCCACAAGGCCACCGTACTGCTGAGTGTCCGTCAGATCGATGCTTTTGCCCTGGAAGACGGTCTGCGCCAGGGTTTGCATCATCTCCTGCGGGTCAGACGCGCTGGCTACCTGCTGCAAACGCAGCCGCACGCGAGTGATGCGGGTCAGGTACGTTTGCAGGCTCAGCGAACTGTCTGCAGACATCACGTTGCTGGCCTTGTTTTTCCCCATCATCGTCAATAACGGCCCAAAGGTGTCATCGAGAGGCCCCTGAGGGCCTGCCGCCGTCTGGTCAATCACCGGTTTGTCCTTGTTGCTGACCAGCTCTTTTGCAGATTTGATGATCGACTCAGAAAACTTTTCGGCTTTCTGGCCGGTCTCACCCTGCCAGGCCAGCGTGTTCATCAGGGCAATCAGCGGAGACTGGCGCACATCGCTCATGAGCGTCAGCTGGTCGGTCACATCGGCAATGTTACTGGCCGGATTAAGCCGTAAACTGTTGAGAAAGTTCAGCCAGCTGCCGGCAAAATCGGTGAAGTAACGCTCGGTCAGACGCGCCTTAAGCGCCTCTGGCGAAATCTCGCCAGACACGCTTTGTTGGCTGTCGCTCAGCACCCAGTCAATCTCTTCCCGGCGAGAGTTAGCCGCCTTCGCAATCGCCTGTTGAATACCGCCCTCCCACGCCTGGCGGGTGAACATCCCCGGCACCACTTCATCCGTGGTAAACAGGCGGCGGGCATCGGTGCCGCTGGTCATGTCTTCCAGGGAGACATCCGCAAAGTTACGCCGCACGGATTTGAGCATGTTTTCATACAGCGTGCTTTCCGCGTTGCGGCGGCCAATCTGCTGCAGCAGCACCTGCCGGCTCTGGCTGACGAGCTGTGCGTCTGGCGTAATTTTCCACTGAGGCTGGTTTGGTAGCCCGGTGATATAGAACGCCCACAGGTCCGGGGATAAACTTTGCCACAGCCCCGGGGATATCCCTGCGCGCGTGGGCTGTACGCTCTGCATGGTCTGCGAGTAGAACGCGCCATCGGTTTTATCCGGGCGCGACATCATCAGCCAGGCTTTCAGCTGGTCATAACCGGGTTTCGCCAGCTGTGCACGCCTGTCGCTGTTGGGCGCCGAGTTAGCCAGCGCGGCGAGTTTTTGCATCAGGGCCTCGTTGGCCGGGTCACGAATCAGGCGGTTGTTCGCCACACCGTACCAGGGCAGCATCGCATTCAGCAGCTGCTGCCCGTGGTCAAGCCCAAAGCGTTGGTACCACGGCGAACCGTCCTGGACATGATGCTGCAGGCGACCGGCGTCGTTACGCAGATCGTGCAGGGCGGTGAGCTGCCGGTCAGAGACGGCGCGATTTTTAACAAGATCGTGTGATTTGCCGGCGACAGAAGAAATCTGCCCGTAGTTCAGCGCAAAGGAAAGCAGCAGCCCGGCGGCCCAAAATCCCACCACGACCATGATGCCTATAGCCAGCGTTTGCTCCCAGGCCATACCCACCCGGCGGCCCCGGACGCGGGTACAGTCCGCCGTAATGCCCTGCCAGATGGCAGGCAGCGTCAGGGCATGGCGCTGTGATTCCGGGATGAACTTCTCCGCACCAGTATGCGTCGCCGCTACGGCGTTTTGTGCTGATTTGCCTGGCGGGAGGCTGAACATCACGCCCCGCAGGGGGATACGTGATTGCGAGGCATACAGCCACGGCGTCAGTAGCTCAACCCAGCGGCGGATGCCGCCCTCTTTCAGGTGCTGGCTCAGCCGCAACAGAAAATCGTGGCTGTTATTTTCGATGACCTGGCTAACGCCCTGCGTCGTGAGGCGTGGCAACAGGTTTTCCATCTGACGAACGACATCATCCGGATTTGCGCGGAGCGGGAAACTTGCCCCGACTGCCTGCTCCGTGCGCTTTGCCTGCGACCAGGCGCTGTCGCACAGCTGCCATAGCCAGACTGGTGCGGAATAACGCAGCAGTTCACTGATTTTTTCCAGGCCGCGCAGGTCTGTATCACTTATCTGCGGCGTGAGTTCTGACGAGTGCGGTAGCACGCGAATAATGCCGTCCAGCGGGCGGCCACGGCGCAGTTTGCGCAGCGCGGTATATTTTTCCTTGCCGGGCTCAGCAGTCAGACTACCGCCGTAAATCAGTACGGTACGGTTACCTTCGAGCCATTGATTTTTCTGCAGGCCGGGAACCAGCTGTTCAATCGCGGCTTCGTCGCCGGTGATGAGCAGCAGGCGGACTTTATGGCGCCAGAGGAAGGTGTATCGCGCGCGGAGATGGTTACGCAATTCATGATAGTTACAGGTAATTGTTTCTTTATCGGCATTATCCAGGTGACCATCGGCCGGGGCAACAGGAGTGTTATGATTTTTCCCTGAGAGCAGAAAGAAAAGTATCGTGACCAGTAATCCTGTTAAAAAAACCACGCCAACAACGGAGTTCCAGGATCTATTTTCAGCCGGTGGCGATTCTGTCTGAGAAAATACAAAAAGAAGAATGATTGCAATAGCAACAACAAGCAGCACAACACCCAGGCTGTGCAATATCTTTTTCATACCGGTGATTCCTTTCCGGACTGACTTGCAGCCTTTCTGAATTGTGAGCGCTGCAGGTGTGCAATGACATATCGCAGTAAAAAAGCGACACCGGGCAGAGTCACTGCGAGGGACAATATCAGAACCATCACCCCGCTCCATGAATGCGCAACAACAGGTGAAAATTTAAGCATCAGAGAATAAAGGCCAGCGTTAAAGAGCAATGCCAGCATCAGTGATCCAAGCGGGAAAGGGGATGAAAGCGGGTTAATATCAGCACTTGCTACCGGTGAGCTTTTCCCCAAAACGATTGCCCATGCTGCATCTTCATCTTCACAAAGTAGCAATTGGCTTTCAGAGTGGTAACTCGCCATTTCCGCTGCGGCAGCAGTCATGGCCCAACCAGTCAACCCCCTATAAGCAGCAAACTTTTGGTCATAATCAATAATCCCACCGGTTCCAATATCGTCTTCAAGTGGAAATGAAAGCTCGTTTAATACTTTCCCGGCTATCTGTCGGGGCACATTAGCAAGGCCGCTATGCCAAACGACATACTTATTTTTTACTGGCTGTTGCCCCATTGTCTTTAAATCTGCCAGCTCAGACTTCAGGGATGCTGTATTCAGCGACATAGCCCGGAACAAACGTATTTCTTTGTGAGATTTTGCAGAATGCAATAAAGCCTGAGGCATCAACAGTAATGCACTTACAAACTCAGGCAGTAATTCCTCAGGCTGGCGATAATGCAGGGCCAGAACCAGAACAGGGATACGGCTGGTTACGACATTTTTATTCCAGTCGTCAAACGGTAACCCTGCGGATAAAACGTGAATATCTGCATTCCAGGGCAAACTCGCGGCAGCCCAGAGCTGATTAAAGGATTGTAACTCCTCAGACTTATCGGCCCCAGACGACTGAACCAGCACCCTTAAATTCCCTGAAGAATATTGTCTCAATAAAGGCTGTTTTAATTCATTCAGCATCACCTGGCATAATTGTTCAAAACGTATAATTCCAGGCGTAATTGGCTTATCTGGCAGAAGATTTAAAAACATTTTTTCATTATCATTATCTTGTCCAACTCCCGCGATGCGGGTCAGTTGCTGAGGGTCGGCAGACTGGAAAAGATGGTGGGCAATAAATAGATGCTGATGCGCTCTTTTTCGCCACAGAATATTCATATTTCGACGCCATGTATTCCAGTTCCAGACGACGACAGACTGAATCTCCCACCACAGGCTATAAAATGTAATTGTTACTGCAATTCCTGTAAATGTTGTCACCGTCAGCGGCAGCCAATATCCACTGGACAGTGATGGCAGTTCACCTGAAGGTGGGTTTAAGACGACATAAAATAGAGCAAAGAACACACCGGTGAATATGATGAACAGACACACCCAGGGAGACCAGCAACGAGCCGGTTCTTTAGCCGCGACATTCGGTAGTAACCATCCCATCAATCAATTTCCATATCCTGAAAACCTGCAATAACAATTGATCCGCACAATGTTTTACAGCCATGGACGACAATTCCACGGCCATTTTCTTCATAGGCTGAAATATCACACTCAATAATTTTATTTATTCCATGTTCTGGGCAGGTGACCGAGTCATTTAATAAGGCTACATTCTTCCCTGAAATGTCGAAACTGGATGAGGCGGAGGAGACTTTTCCACCGTGTGAGGTGGCATCACCCAACACCACCACGAATTTTCCCATTGTTAACTCCTTGGATAACGCGACTGGTACAGGAAGCTATTTTGTCTTTCAACAGACGAACACTAACGACGCCAAAAGAAAAGCGAACACGGTGCACTCTATTGATTCACATGATTCTTAAAAAATTATTTCCCGCTAATAAATCGGCTGATAAGACAACAGGTTTATATTCAGCATCAGGGATGCCTGCCCCGGTTGTCCATTGCCCGGATTTCCGCCATCTCTTCAGGACTGATGCCTCCTGCACTCTCCGCATCAACTTCCGCTGGCCGGCTATATTGCGGATGAACACCGGTACGGAAATAGCTGTCGCTCTGTTGCCAGTCAGCCATCCGGCGCAACTGCGCCAGGAAGCTCTTATCATTTGAACTGTCGCAGAGCCCTATTGGTAAATCATAAGCCACGACTCGGCTCATGAATTGAGGATTAGAAGGCAAGGAGCTGTGATCGCTGGGCTGGGAGACAAACGTCCGTAACCGCGCCTCTTTCTCTTCCTGGGTTTCACGTCTGCGATTCATACGCTCATCTTTGCTGGCCGGGCTCCAGTCCATGCCGTCAGTTTCACTCTTCCACTGCTCCGGATACAGCGAGGCGTAGTAAGGAAAGGTATCGTCATGCCAGATTTTCTTTCCCTTGGAATTTGTAGAGTATTGCCCCCAACCGTAGCCCTCCTGTTCTATATTTGTCTTGTTCTTTTCCTGTAATCCGACACGGGTAGCATCAAAACCGGAAAGTTCATGAGCGGTAATAGGTTCAGGTACCTTTTCACCATTGATATACAGCGTCTGATTGAGTGGCGGGTTATCGTATACGCCAAACTGACCGCCATCATCCCAGAAAGGTGAACCAGATGGGAGCAGGCGTCCGAAAGGGGTGTCCTGGCGGGGGTTATCGCCGCAGGGTGTTTCCCGCGCCAGCATCCGCTGAAATAAATGCCCTTTATTATTCACCAGCAACTCCGGCATTTTCCCTTCCGGTGTGTTTGGCAGCCCCTGCCAGCCAATGCTGAGCAGCGCACTCATCCCCATCACCCGATCGTGCGGGTTGCAGTAAATCCAGGTGCGCCCGTGATTATCCCGTTCAGGTATCCCGTTATCAGCCATGCCCGTAGGTTTCCAGCTGCGCTTATCTGCATCGGCACCCACAACCATCCGGCCATAGTCAGCCTCGGCGAGGTGGCTCGCCTGCTGAGCGACTTTTTTTACAATTGTCTCCAGCGTCTGGTGCCGTGCCTGAGTTGAGATACATTCAGCAAACGGGTAGGAGAAGCGATCCACCTTTTTGTGCTCCATCGCATACGGCGAGTTCATCACAAACAGAGCATCAGGCGCTTTATCCGCCAGCAACGTTGCAGCCATGGCAATCATCGTGCCCTGGCTATGAGAAATCAGCGTCACGGTATCTTTCGGATAGGTGCTACGGATAGTATTCAGCAAATCTGCCAGTCGGCGAGCGGCATGCGCGTAGTAATGCCGGGCGGGTGCTTTTGCCAGCAGGCGATCCAGTTCACTGTTCACAAACTGTACGCTAAACGGGATGGGTGACTGCCTGACCCACTTATTAAATCCTTCATCACTCCACAGAGAAACCAGCTGGTTGCAGCCGTTTTGAAACGGACCGCCGCCCCAGTACCACGGGCCTTTCGCCGCAAGCGTACTCTGCGGAAGCTTTTTATATTTTTTCAGATTGTGATAATCCTCGCCTGCCAGATTACGCAGCGGAACCTGATAGTCATCTTCCGTTCCCGGTTTTGCGGTGTAACCCCAGTAGAAACGGATCACCGGTGAACGACTTGAATCAGAGTCGATAATACCCCGGCCTAAAACTGCATCGGCTTTATAAATATTTTTTGCCAACCACTCTTTTTGAGGTAAATTTAATCGCTTATTTAAACCGATACATAAATTTTCCTCTGCGATATCATACCATTCCCCCTCAGAGTTAACGCCGTGGACAAAGATAATTAATCCAGGCAGTTGAACAGGATGATAGCAGGCTGAGCGCACCTTAATATTTTTGTGCGAGCACATGCCACGCCAGGATGGTTTGCCATTATCATCATAATGCACGGGAGCGTCACGCAGAGGCTCGGATTGTTGATTACTCATACTTAGGTACCTCCGTGGCATCAACTGCATAAACCTGATCAGGCGACACCCTGACGCTTACAGGTTTTATTGTATTATCACAAGTAAACCGGGTCGTTCTTAAAGGGGTTTGAACAAGAGGCCATGCATCTCCTTCTGCTGATTTAGGACCATCTTCCGATATATCGAAGGAATTTGTATTTGTCACAGGCAAGGTAAATAATAAATTTTGCGCACCTGGAGACTTTAAATACAAAGCAGAGTTCGTAACAAGAATAGTTTTCCTCAACCCTGATTCGTAATCCGCCCCAACATTAATCAGCCCATATTTACCACCAATTTCATAAGCAAAAAAAACCCCACTATGGGTATCTCGATCACTCATGCGAGGAAACCTTTCAATATATGCAACAACATTATCAGATGCAGCATAAATAAAATCCCCCTTCCATGACATTAGTGGATTCGCACTTAAGATAGCGTTACTGTCTGAGCCACCGCCTACGTACTTTTTAATTTTGTTTTTTGTGTCATTGTAATAGGCAAGACCACCATGATCGCAGTCTTTATAGTTTTCCAGGGTAAAGAACCGATGATCGTCAATGCGATAAATAACCTGCGGCGGTACATCAAAAACATAATAGTTAAAATCATGCCCGACGCCTTTGGCCACCATCGCACCCGACGCAGCCCCAAACGCAGCTCCCGATGTGGTGACACACCCCGACAGAGAACCACAAGCAAGTAACAACCCTATAAAACCAGCCAGCCACCATATTAACTTTTTCATACCCTCACTCTCCCTTCAGAAGTTCAAACGTGACATCATCCATCGATATCCCTTTCAACAATTGAGTCTTGCCCTGTGCATCGGTTACCCCATCCTGCACAGTTCCATCTGGCAGCCTGAGCCTGAAATGTTGCCCTGATATTGGCTCACCACTAATGGGATGAAGCAATGCAAAACTTTCATCAAACGTTGATGGCTCAAACGACTTCATCACACCCTGCATACTGCCGGTACCTGCCTTCTTTATTCCCGTGTTCTTAACCAGCAACTTACCCGGGCCGCCTATCTCAATATTCCCACCCTTAATTTTGATATAGCCGCCCCCGCAGATCAGCGTCAGCTCATCCTGTGCCGTCACCACCAGTTTCTTCCCGCTCGAGATATGCGTGTCCTGCGTGGACCAGGTGGTGATATTTCCCCCCTGCGCCTGAATATCTATATCGTTATGCGAGCTGAACAACTTCGCCCCTTCCCGGCTGTACAGGCTGAGCTGCTTCCCCGCCGACAGGGTGACGTTCTTTTGTGCCCCCACATCCAGCTGTCTGCCCGCCGTCAGCATCAGATTGTCACCCGCCGACAGTTGCATGTCCTCGCCACTCACCAGGGCCATGCCTTTCGGCGCACTGCCCAGGATGACTTCTGCCTGCAGCTGTTCGATGTTCTCCTTCAGGAGCTTTTGCTGCCGGCTGACATCGGCCGCCAGCGCCCGGGCCTGCTGTGCGCTGGCCGCCAGGGATTCCATTTCAACTAACGCCGCGGACAACCGCGCGAGCGCCGCCCCCATCTCCAGCACATCCCCCTGCGCCTTCGCCTGCCCGTCGGCCGAGATGAAGATGCCCTTCTGCGCCCGGATGGCGCCCCAGCTGTCCGTCCGGAGCTCAAAGCCCTCACCGCGTTGTTGCTGCTCGCTGTCGACGAGATGGCCGAGGTTCAGCTGGCTCTTGCCGCCGTATTCGGTGGAGACCTTGATGTGCTCCTTGCCGCGCTCGTCGTCGAGGCGGATTTTGTTGTTCGCCGGTGTGCGCAGGACGTTACGTTTGTAGTTGCGGATGGTGACGTGGTCGCCGTGGGCCGAGTCGTGCAGTACGCCGGCGATGTAGGGCCTGTCCGGGTTGCCGGCCTCAAAACCAATCGCCACTTCGGTGCCTGCCAGCAGCGGCAGGTGCAGGCCGTAGGTGTCCCCGGCATACGGCCGGGCCTGGCGCACCCACAGGCTTTCAAAGCCGGTTTCCCAGCCGTCGCGGTCAAACAGCATGTTGACCCGGTAACGGCCGTCTTTGTCGATATGCCCGTAGGTATCGTTTTCGGTGGTACTGGTGACGCGGGCGGGCAGCGTGCCCGCCATCACCGGCCGGTCGCCGGGCTCCGGGCGGAAGCCAAAGTCCGTGCTGTCCGGGATGCCGTCAAAATGCACCACAAAATCCCGGTCACGCCGGGCATGGCTGGTCATTCTGGTGATGACCACGCCCTGCACAAACACCGCCGCGACTTCATCCCCGCCGGTGACTTTCAGCACCTGGCCCGGGGAGAGCGTCGGGCAGGTGGTCGTGGCCCGGGTCTGCGTCTGCCCGTTCAGGTAGCGTTCATGCCGCAGCCGGGCGTAATACGCGCCCGATTCCGGGGCCGGATTGTGGTCATAAGCGCTGCCCGGCGTCAGGTAGTTGTCGGCGTAGTGATACGCCTCACCGTAGGTGGTGGTATCTCCCCGGGTCACGTCCACCTGCGTGTTCATGTCCTCCGCCGCCTGGCGGTAATTGTAATCGCGGGTGCTGACCTGCTTTGGCACCACACTGTGGTGGCACGTCATCTCCCACACCGAGTCCGCCCCTTTCGCATGCTGCCCGGAAGGCGGCACCGACGGCAAAGTCAGGCCTTTCTCATAGCCCTGCTGGCCGTCATAAAACTCCACCACGTCGATGTTGAGCCGCGTGTCGGTGGTGAAGCGGAACCAGATGCCAACTTCACCCAACAGGCGGGTGATGAAGCGCAGGTCGTCCTCGCCGTACTGCATCACCTGCTCGCGACGCGGGTATTCTTTTGAGAGTGAAAACACGAAGTCCTGGCCGCGCATACCGTGGCGCTCGCGCAGGATTTTTTCCACAATCTGCGGCACCGACATATCCTGGTAAATAGCGTTCTGCCGGGAGCGGTCGAGCAGCGCCAGCCGGGGCTGCAGCGTCAGGGCGTAGAGGCTCTCGTCGGCAGAGGTGCTGAGGCGTTCAAAGCCCGTCACCAGCCCCTGGATCACCCGCACCGGCTGCTGCATTTTAATGCCGTAACCCTGGTCGACCGGCGCCTGCAGCGTCAGCGAGGCGGCCTTCAGCAACATCATCTCTTTGCCAACGGCATGGTCGGCGCAGGTGAACTCTATCCGGTAACTGAACGGCTTGTTGAGGGCTTCATCGCCCTGAAAGGCCAGCACGTCGAGGGCGGGCTCACAGCCCTTCACCGCCAGCAGATGGTGGTTATGGCTGAAATCTATCGGGGGATTATTGCTCATACGTGCTCTCCTTGGGTACGGTCAAATTCCAGCCCGATCCCCTCATCCTCCGTCCAGCTTAGCGTCAGCGTCCGGGGCTTCTGTCGGGCTGCCATATGCATCAGCAATTGTTGACTCAGCACCGGTAAAATCTGCTGATTGAGCAGGCTGTCGACGTTGCGGGCCCCGCTATCCGGCAGCAGGCAGGCGGCGGTCAGCGCGTCGTACAGATTTCCTTCGATATGGGTCGACAGGCCGTAATGACGTTGCAGGCGCTGGCTGACCTGGGCGAGTTTCATTTCCACGATGGTGCGCATTGCGGCAGAGGCCAGCGGCCGGTAAATCACGGTCTGGAAGCGGGCCAGCAGCGCGGGCTGGAAGTGGTCGCGCAGGATCGGGCGCAGCAGTTCGTGCAAATCGCCTTCCGTTGCCTCTGGCTGTTCCTCCAGCAGCTGCATGATAGGGTCGCTGCCGAGGTTAGAAGTCATCAGAATAACCGTGTTACGGAAGTCAATTTCCCGCCCTTCGCCGTCGCGCATAAAACCCCGGTCGAAGACCTGATAGAACAGGTTCATCACCTCGCGGTGGGCTTTTTCAACTTCATCCAGCAGCACAATGCTGTATGGACGTTTGCGGACGGCTTCGGTGAGGATCCCGCCCTGTCCGTAGCCGACGTAGCCCGGAGGTGAGCCTTTCAACTGGGAAACAGTGTGCGGCTCCTGGTACTCCGACAGGTTGATGGTGATGAGTGACTTCTCGCCGCCGTACAGCGCATCGGCGAGCGCCAGCGCGGTTTCGGTTTTGCCCACTCCGCTCGGGCCAACCAGCAGGAACACGCCCTGCGGGCCGTTTTCAGACGTCAGCCCGGTTTTCGCGGCGCGAAGGCGCTGAGCAAGCGCGTTAAGCGCAACTTCCTGCCCTACAACCCGCTTACCAATGGCATTCTCCAGCGTCAGAAGCTCCGCCTGCTCATCTTTCATCAATGAAGACAGCGGCACGCCGGTCCAGTCGGCAATCACGTTAGCCACGGTGCGAGTTTCTACGTCAATCTGTACCAGCGCGTCCCCCTGCTGCATCGCCGCCAGCTGGCGCTGCAGGTCGACAAGCTCCGCCTGACGGCTGATGTCCTGGCGGCATTCCATCACCTGCTGCGCAAGGGACTTCTCCAGTTCAAAGCGACCTTCCAGCGCCTCAAGCGTGCTTTCCAGCTTGTTGCTCTGAGTATCAATCCGTTCAATCCGCTCGCCGGGCAGATGGCAGCCGGTGGCGATGTCTTCAAGCAGCGCCTGTTCTTCAAGCTCCAGCGCGGTGAGCTGCGCTTTCAGGACCACAATCTCTTCAGGCAGCGTATCCAGACTCATGCGTACACGCGCCGCCGCGGTGTCCAGCAGGTCGACGGCCTTGTCCGGCAACTGGCGGCCCGTAAGATAACGACGTGACAGTGTAACTGCGGCGCGCACGGCGTCATCGGTAATATGCACGCCGTGATGCTCCGCGTAGCGTGACTTCAGGCCTCGCAGCATCAGGCAGGCGGTTTCATCGTCCGGCTCGTCCACTTTTACCATCTGGAAGCGGCGCTCCAGCGCGGCATCGCGTTCGAAATACTGTTTGTACTCAGACCAGGTGGTGGCCGCGATGGTGCGCAGTTCGCCACGGGCCAGTGCCGGTTTCAGCAGGTTGGCCGCATCAGCTCCGCCAGCCTGATTACCCGCCCCAATAATCGTATGGGCTTCGTCGATAAACAGCAGCACCGGGTCAGGCGACTGCTGCACCGCCTCAATAATGTTTTTCAGGCGTTGCTCAAACTCGCCCTTCACGCCGGCTCCCGCCTGCAAAAGCCCCAGGTCGAGGGTACGCAAGGTGACAGGCTGGAGGCTGACAGGGACGTTACCTTCGGCAATACGTAGCGCCAGGCCTTCTACCAGCGCGGTTTTCCCCACGCCGGGTTCACCCACCAGGATCGGGTTGTTCTTACGCCTGCGGGAAAGGATATCCACCATCTGGCGGATTTCCGTGTCACGACCAAAAACCGGATCGATTTTCCCTTCACGCGCTTTGGCCGTAACGTCGAGAGTGAATTTATCCAGCGCGTTTTGCAGCGCCGGATCCAGGTCACCTTCTTTCGTCGCCCCCACCGGGCGGCCAATAAACTCAACTTCACTGCCGTGAGCGTGTGCCAGCTCAGCTTCCTGCTGCGCTTCCGGGCGTTCGTCAGACTGCGCGTCGAGCAGCGGACGCAGGCGCTCCAGCTGGCCCTGCCCGAGCGTCAAAAACGGCCACAGGCCGTCACAGCGCAGCAGGTTCTGTTTATCCACCAGCGCCATCATCAGGTGTACGCTCCGGATGTGTTCTTCCCCGGCAAGCGAAGCAATCAGCCACGCCTCCTGCAGCAGTTTCTGAACGCTGTCTGAAAGCTGAGGACGGCCGCGCACGGAACGCGGCAGTGCATCCAGCCATGCCAAAAGATCCTGCCAGACCGAGTCCATATTCCATTCGTAGCGGCGCGCCAGCACCGTCAGGTCACCTTCACCCTGCTCCAGCAGCTTCAGCAGCCAGTGCTCCGGCAGAATTTCCGCATGGGCGCGGGTCTGGCACAGAGAAGCCGCCCCTTCCATCGCACGGGCGCAGTAAGGGTTAAGACGACGCAGCAGGATGGCTGGATTTTCCATGTTGTATTCTCTCCTGAATGGGGCCTGGACACGCTACCGCCCCTCGCTGTTTCCTGTTGTACAGGAGACCAAAGCGCACAAGGTCGGGCGGGCAGATTGTGGGTTTCTTTGCTCAACGCCCGCCACGCAGACGTTCAGCAAAATAGAAAAGCGGGCAGAATGGGCTGCCCGT
The DNA here is from genome assembly GCF_013386425.1 of Cedecea sp. P7760. Classification (NCBI taxonomy): domain Bacteria; kingdom Pseudomonadati; phylum Pseudomonadota; class Gammaproteobacteria; order Enterobacterales; family Enterobacteriaceae; genus Cedecea; species Cedecea sp. P7760. Next base: position 64,226 of record NZ_JACARU010000052.1, read on the forward strand.
CGGGCCGTTGCTCTAAAGAGTTCGCGTTGAAGCAAGGCGGCAAGCGAGTGCAGCCCCGGGAGCTTACTGAAGTAAGTGACCGGGGTGCATGAACGCAGCCAACGCCGCTACAGCGCGAAATATGACGAGCAATTACGCGGTGGCGCGTTCGTTCCAGCTATCGGAATGAATGATGTTGCCGTCTTTGTAGGTCCAGGTGATTTTTTCGTAGCGCAGCTCTACGCGCTCAAGATGGTTGTGTTTTTCTTTCGACGGATCTTTGACGTCGTACATTTCAGGATTGACCTTCACCACCTTCACGTTTTCCAGTTTGGTGTTGAAGTACTCCACTTCCTGGCCTGCGTCGTTGATTTTGTACCACTTGAATTCAGCCGATTTCAGGGTCTGGCCGGTGGTCACCGCCTTGTACAGGTACGGGCTGGAGGAATCGATTTCCTTGGTGAACATGAACGGCGTGTGAATACGGGTGCCGGTCAGCTTGCCGGTATTGTTGTCCGTAGGGATGTACAGGTTATGTTCCTGCGCCACAATTTCGATGCTGCCTTCGCGGTTCTCAACGTCAACAGACCCTTTGATGTCCGCGCCGCCGTCGTCTTTCAGCCAAAGATAAACAGGGATTGCCATGGTTTACTTCTCCTTTTCATTGTGTAGAACGCCATCATCCTGCGATGACGCTGGGATTTCGCCCGGTAACAAGCAGGCGTTGGCCTGCGGTACCAGACTGATTTCGACACGACGGTTAAGCGCGCGGCCTTCCGGCGTGTCATTGTTTGCAATGGGGCGGCTCTGGCCATAGCCCTGCACCGCAAAACAACTTTCCGGCACGTCGCCGGTGTCGTGCATCCAGTCGCGTACCGCTTCTGCACGCTTCAGGGACAATGTTTGGTTCAGCCGGGGGTTGCCGGTGTTATCCGTGTGCCCGGCGACCACAATCAGCCAGCCCGGCTTCGCTTTGATCCCCACAAGGGAATTGACCAGCAGCTTGGTAGAGCCCGTTTTCAGCGCGGCTTTTCCGGAGTCAAACAGCGACATGCTGTCGAGGCGTACGGTTTTAGGTGCCTGTTTTAACTTAGGCTGTGGTTTAGGTGGCGGAGCGGGCACGTACGAGCGGATAGCCTCCAGCAGAGGCATACGCAGGCGCTCCCCCTGATATAACCCCAGGCTCATCCGGGCAGGAATACCGTTACGGGCCCAGTCGTCCAGCTGTTCGGCATCTTCACGCAGAACCGCGACAGCCTCGGCCTTCGGGCCGTAATCCTTCATCGGGATACGGTCATAACGGGCAATATCAAAACTCACGCGGTGCAATAGCTGGGCATTGTTCCAGCCGCTGCTGAGCAACGCCGTCATCGCCGCCAGCGTGAAGATCCCGAGTGCGCATCGCCAGGCTCGGCCTCGCGCCGTCAGCCCTTTTCCCTCAGGTAACAGCGGCAGAACAAAATCCGGGAGCGGCGAAATCACCGTGCTGTCCGTGCCGACAGGCTGCCAGCCAGAGACCTGATGCATCGCGGTGTGTCGGGACAGCCACGTCGTCCAGAGCGAGGATGCGAGACTCCCGGCAAGAATCGGGCCCATTCCCCAAAGCACAGCGATGGGCGCAATGGCCGGCATATCGGGATTTTCATCCATAAATACGGCTTTGACGTGCAGCTGATACCAGCTCATAAAGCTGTTCATCAGTACCTGCTGCTGCATGGCCATCGCGCCACCCGTGGTCACCCACGCGGCAATCGAACAGGGCGAGGAAGATTCACGCCAGACGCGCACTCCTTCGCCGGGAATCGCCGCCTGCCAGAGCATGTCGTTCACCATCGCGCTGCCTGTCTGGCCATTCAACACCAGCGGCACGGCATGACCTGTTTCTTTGCGCAGCTGGCTTATTTGCCAGCGCAGGGCCAGCAGATGGCTGGTCAGGGCTTCCGCATCAGCGTGTTTCTGCGGGCAAACGCTGACCATAATCGACAGCTGACGCCCCCAGTCAGGGCGCTGCTGTAGCACCAGGCGAACCACCTGTTGAAGATCCTGATGCTCTGCAACTCTTATCCAGCAGCCCTGCGTGACGGTCAACACCGGTGAAGAACGCGGCCAGGCCAGCGGCAGGTCGCCACAAACCAGTACCACGGGCTGGCGGTATGTGGCTTCCGGCAGGTCATCCAGGCACAGCGAGATATCTTGCTCAGCACGGCGACTCACGACGTACCACACCGCCGTAATCATCCCCAGGATTACCAGAAGGATGAGTACGGAAAACGCGCCGGAAACAGGCAGAAAGCCCAGGCAGACCACAAGGCTCAGCATCGCGGCCCACAGCGCTAAACCTCGCTGCTGCGCTGGGCTCATTTCACGACCTCAGGCAATAGGGTTAACAATGTCCGATCGAGCCAGAGATCCAGTCCCCACCACAGGGCTGCGACGGCAAACACGCTTAGGCCAATACGCACAGGCCACGATGCCAGCCAGCCGCCCATGGCTCGACCTGCAGGGCTTTCGGCCAGTACAGGATGAGTCTGTGGATAGCTGAACGGAAGGACATGTTCACTGAGATCCTGCAAGAGCTGCTGGCGCGCAGGATCGTTCAGCGAACGGAAACTGCCGAGAAACCCAAGCATCATGATCCGCTGGAAGCAGGTCACCACGGCATTGTTGGGTTCGGGCTGGCGCAAAACATCGCGCATCCGGTCACACAACGTGTCACCGGCGTCCATGGTGCCGAGAAAGTGCCCCAGCAGGGGAATGTGATACCACTGCACGCAGGCGTCGTCCTCCGCGCTGCGCCCTTTTACCGTTTCATCCAGCAACGCACACTGCGCGGTGAGGATAAGCAGACAGCTGGCTTCATCGAGATCGTTCGCTTTCAGCTCGCGCTGCACGCGTTCTACATCAGCAATACAGCGTTCCCACAGTTTTTTGCCATCGCCATCCTGGAATGTCGGGCCGTGCCGCAGGCTAATAACCTGCAGCCAGGTATTCTGCAGCAGCGCATCGATATCAATGCCCGCGGCGTTACCGCGTTTATGCTCATTCATGTTCTCAGTACCGCAAAGAGTTCAAGTTCAGGCTCACCGAGCATTCCCGGGACGTAAAACATGCAGGTGCCGCTTTGAAGCATTTCCGCCCCCAGCGCGTGGGAGACATCGAGGCTGAAATACTGGTTTTCCAGGCGAAGCGGAATGGCGGCGGGGACATGGCGCAGCGGCGTCAATGGCACCCCCACTCTGGACGAATTAACGATGCCCCGAACGTGATCCGGACTGCCCACCTTGCACTGCCGTGGGAACTGCTCCTGCAGCTGCGCCACCGGCATCGGCGAACGTACAGAAAGGTAGTAATCCGCGCCTTCGCGCAGCCGGGGGTCATGCAGACGGGCCTGCCAGAAGTGCAGCCGGGGATCGTATTCAAGTTCAATGGACACCACCCTGGACGGCAGGCTGGCCTCCAGCAGGTCCCCTAACAATTCAAACAACGGCGGAAAAACGGCATTCAACCGATCATGTTGATAAGCCGGGATCGCGCTGGCCTGGTGCTCCAGAGAGAATGTCAGCAGGCTGCCTGCCAGGCGGGCAAGCTCAGGATACAAACGCTCAGGCGGGCTTTGCAGGCTACGCTCGAACTGCCCCAGCACCGGCTGCGCGCTGTTCAGAGCGTTAAGCAGCCAGAAAAGCGAGACGTCGGCCACGGCAAAATCCGCCATCCGCTCATTGCTTTCACGGCGCATGGCCATCAGGCGGGCCAGCCTGGCGCGCAACTGCGTCATCAGCTGTTCTAACTGGGTGACCAGCCAGCGGCTGCTCTGTACCGCCAGCAGCGGAGGAAGATAAGTCTCGTCCACACGCCAGGCGCCCTGAGAGTCCCGCTGCAAACGTGCGATCGGGCAGGTCAAATAGTCACTGTTGTCCTGCCCGGCAAAACGCAGCGTTAATTCCGGCTGCATCACCGCAATCTGGCGAGTGTCGTCCCCGAAGGTATTTCGGACATCCCGCCAGCGTTGACGAAAACGCACCGGACGCTCGGCCACTTCATCAGGCTTCAGGCAGTTGCCACCGTTGGCCCTCAGCAGCGGGAGCGCCAGAACCACCACCGCGTCCTGAGAGACATCCTCAAGCGAAATCGCCGGAGGCAGCGCGTCGGCGTTATCCGTATCAATCAGCGTCCCGTCCTGGAAACGGATATGCAGATGGCGGGCCTGAAGCCGGCCCAGCTTTAGCAAATCAGGTTCGAAAGCGGCGCTAATCATTCCCCACGGGTGGGACAGGCCCAACTGGGCGATACATTCAGCGGACCAGGCCGCATAGGCGACCTGTTGCTGGAAGTGCTGGGGAGAGACCATCTGGCCCCTGCCCCATAACGGTTGTTCCGTTTTCATCGGCTTCCTGCCTTACGTTACGCTTTCGCCTTCGGCATCTGGGAAACCAGAGACAGATTGACGTCCATTCCTTCCACCTGGAAGTGCGGCACGGCGTACAGCTTGACGCGGAAAAAGCCCGGATTGTCTTCGATGTCTTCTACCGTCACTTTGGCATCACGCAGCGGGTGGGAAGCCTGCAGTTCGTCGCCCGGATCGGTCATTTCAGTGACCAGACTGCGAACCCAGGTGTTCAGCTCCAGCTCAAGCAAGCGGCGATCTTTGGTGGTGCCGATGTTTTCACGCTGAATAAGCTTCAGGTAATGCGCAATGCGGGAGAGCAGGAAGATGTACGGCAGACGGGCGTTGATCCGGCTGTTCGCTGTCGCATCGGCGGTATCGTAAAGCGCCGGTTTCTGCGTGGAGTTTGCGGAGAAGAAGCACGCGTAATCGCGGTTTTTGTAGTAGGAAAGCGGAATAAAGCCCAGGTTGGCGAATTCGAATTCACGCGTTTCCGGGATCATCACCTCGGACGGGATTTTCACCTGGTTGCCGGTGCCGAGATCGTACAGGTGAATCGGCAGGTCCTGAACCGCACCGCCCGCCTGTGGGCCACGAATTTGCACGCACCAGCCGTTGTTGATAAAGCTGCGCACCATGTTGGAGGCAAAGGCAAACGACGCGTTATTCCACAGGTATTTATCGTGATCCGGGCCCTTCACCTCTTCCACGTAGTTGAAGCTGCGTACCGGCACCGTGTCCGGCCCGTAAGGCAAACGCCCCAGCACGCGTGGCATCACCAGCCCGATGTAGCGGGAATCATCGGTATCACGGAAGGATTTCCACTTGATGTACTCGGCGCGATCGAAATAGTTGCCAATGTCTTTGATGGCGGCCACCTCTTCCATCGAGTCTTTCAGGAAGAATTTTGGGCCAGCAGAGCCAATAAACGGCATATGCGCCGCCGCAGAAACTTTCGAGATATTACGCAGCAGGGCGACATCCTGGGCGGAGGCGTCGAACTCATAAGCGGAAATCAGCGCACCAATCGGTTCTCCGCCCGGCGTGTCGTACTCTGCCACGTATGTCTGCAGGTACAGTCCGCTCTGAATGATTTCAGGTGCATCTTCAAAGTCCTGACGCAGATCCTCCTTGGACAGGTCCAGAAGTTCAATTTTAACGTTCTGACGGAAGTCGGTTTTATCCACCAGCGATTTCAGGCCGCGCCACAAAGACTCAACCGTCTGGAATTCTTCGTGATGCATCACGGCGTCCAGCTGGCGGCTGATCTGATAATCCAGGTCGGCGATGTGGTGGTCAATCAGCGTTTTATCGAGCTTCTCAACTTTTGAACCTGCTTTGCTCAGGCATTCCAGAAAGACCTGCATTCCGGCGGTCAGTCGTTCATCAGCGGTGGCATCTGACATCGCCTGACTGTCCTGCCAGATATCCAGCGCGCTTAATTCAGAAACCGGGCTGAGATTAATTTTTTCAAACAGCGAGGCATAAACACTCTCTGCCCCCTGGCGTTCAAGAACGATACTCTCACTACCGGCGTTGTTTTCATTTTGTACAGACATCAGCATTCCTCAATTAATCCATTAAATATCGTGACGACTTATGCCTGTTTTGGCGCAAGGGCAGACAGTTCCGCGCGGAGTTCGGCGCTCAGCGCCGGATTAATTAGAATTTTTTCCAGTTCTTTCCGGAAAGACTGGTTATCAAGAAGGTTAGCTTTGAGATCGCGAAGTAAATTACGCATCGCCAGCATGGCTTTCAATTGAGGTATTTGGCGAGCAACCTCTTCTGGCGTGAAGTCTTTCATATCGCGGAATACAAGACTGACATTCTCTTCGCTGCCGTCGGCAGCAAGCGTATTCACTACGGTAAGATTAACTTTTGGGGAATATTCAGAAAGAACACTGTTAAAATTATTTTTATTAACGTCTGTCTTTACTCGCTCAGATAAAATCGCAGTTTCGGCTCCGTGGCTGAAATCACCAGTAACCAGGAGCTTTAGCGGCAGTTCTGTTTTTTTCTGCGCTCCCCCCGTGTGTAAATCCAGTTTTAAATTGATACGTGCTTTGGGCACCTCGCCCTGGAAACTGTCAGCCATCTTCTCATCCCTCTGTTATCGCTGCATGGTATTTTTGGCGCTACATTACACCGCGCAGAATAATAGAACAATGCACAAAGTTAGATCAATTTTTTATGGAAATTAAAAACGCACAATTATTTATAGGAATTTTCCATAAGAAAGCGCCAGTCTGTCAGAATAAACTTAACGGGGAAGGTAAATAACTTAACTCTTGCGTGAGACACCGAATTAAAAACTGTCGGAAATGATAAATTATAATATTTATATAAAAAGAGGAATAAAATTGATGTACATCAAAGCGGAAATACAACCAGATGAAAAGATTAACAAAATCCAACACACCAGGGCGATGAATAAGTCTTAATTTAACCCAACACATTCATCTGCATTATCAAATGGGACAAAAGCAAAAGCAGAATCAACATATACAGCCATAATACCGCACCGGTATTATCACCATATAAAACACCGACACTTTAGAATAATCCGGCGTAAAAAACATCCAGCCGTAGGTTAAAACAACACCCCATAAAGTAAAGACAGACCAGCCATTGCTTACAACACAGGCAGTGTACGGCCGCACACTGCCGTGTTTTTAACGATGAATATTTTTGATATCTACCGGTTGGCCAAAAAGGAACCCCTGAATCTCGGTACATCCTTCTTCTTCGAGAATACGCAATTGCTCGTTTGTCTCAACGCCTTCGGCGATAAGCGGCGTATTGATGGAGTTGCCGAGTGAAATGATCGCCCGTACAAAGGACCGGGCCTGGAAATTACTTTCAACGTTAGTCAGGAAGCTACGGTCCAGCTTAATGACGTCGAAGTGGAACTCACGCAGCGTGCTAAGGGATGAATAGCCGGTACCAAAGTCATCCAGCGCAATGCTGATCCCCATTTTCTGGAACTGGTGCAAAATGTTAAACGTCAGCTTTTTATTGATGATAAAAGCGGTTTCCGTCACCTCAAATTCCAGCAGCGTTATCGGCCACGCGGTACGCATTAAAATGTCACGCACATTGTCGATAAAGCTAAGATTACGCAGCTGCACCGGGGAAATATTTATCGAGACTTTTTTGTCGAGTTTGTTGGCGAGCGACTCTTTACACACCGTTTCAATCACCCAATAACCCAGCGGAACAATCGCCCCGCTTTCCTCGGCAATAGGGATAAACTCATCCGGCGGGATAAGCCCCTGCTCCGGGTGATTCCAGCGCAGCAGGGCTTCGTAACCGGTAATGGCTTTGTCTTTGAGCGAGCGTTTTTCCTGATAGTGAATGAAGAACTGCCCTTCTTTGATACCGCGGCGAATATCCGCCGCCATAAGGTTTCGCAGGCGCGTTTTTTCATCCATGTCTTTTTCATACCAGCAAATCTTATTATCCAGGTTCGCTTTAGCGCGGTACATCGCCAGGTCTGAATTACTGATAAGCGTATTGATATCCGTGGCGTCATCGGGATAAACCGCCACGCCGATGCTGGCACTCACGGTAATTTCGCTGTGGGCGAAAAACTGTTTCCCCACAAAACAGCCATGCAGGCGTTCGGTAAAATTGCGAAGTTCGTCATCGTGGTTATAAGGTTTTGCCGCGACAAATTCATCGCCGCCAAAGCGGGCCACGATTTCATCTTTTTCAATCGCCTTAAGTACCGAGGAAGAAACCCGCTGTAAAAGCTGGTCGCCAACCAGATGCCCTTCGATATCGTTTATTTCTTTGAATTTATCGAGATCCACAGTGCAAATGGCAATGCGGTTATAATCAGACTCGGTAAAAAGTTTTTCCACGAAGCTAAAAAATTCGACGCGGTTAGGTAGCCCGGTCAGCGCATCATAGCGAGCGAGCCATGATATTTTATCGATAACCACCTTCTGCTCGCTAATGTCGCGGGTAATTTTGGCAAAGCCAAGCAGCGTCTGGTGCTCATCATAAATGGCGTCGATCACCACGTGCGCCCAAAAGCGGGTCCCGTCTTTACGGTAACGCCAGCCTTCGCCTTCAAATTTGCCGTTTTTCAGCGCGATATTCAGGTTGCGCTCGGGCAGGCCGCTTTTTTGTTCGGCGTCGCTATAGAAAGCGCCAAAGTACTGCCCCACAATTTCCTCACGCCGATATCCCTTCGCCCGCAGCGCCCCCTCATTCCAGGTGGCTACCGTGCCATCGACGTTCAGCATGTAGATGGCGTAATCTTTTACGCTTTCAACAAAGTGACGATAGGCGATATCAGTTAAACTTTCAGTACGCATCTTGCCCTTGGGATGATTGTGGTTTTTCATTAATAAAAAGAGTAATTTATCGCATTATCGGCGGCGTAGCTATGAAGCTTTAAGCCCGCTTTAGAGTTCATGAGATCGCTTTTTCCGCTTTACCCGCAGCAGATAATTTTCCAGCTGCTGAGTCACTTCCCGACTAAGGGCATACTGATCGTCGCCAACATGATAAACATAGTTGCTAAGTCGCCGGAGATCCCGGTAAATCGTGCGTTCACTGACGCCAAATTTACTGGCCAGTTGGTGACGGGACACGCGCTCGCAGCTCAGCATTTCACAAAAGATCCCGGCAATACGGTCTGCCAGCAGCGTGCTTTTTTCGGGGGGGGTCATGAGTGTTTCTCCTGCAAGTAGGTGTCAGGAATGTTAACGCGAACAGATGACAGGTCGTGTCAGCCATTGGCAGAATATATCGCACGACAGCAAGCCAATTATTACGCAACGTTATGACAAGACTAGTTTTTTCTTGAATAAAAATGGGCACCCGTGGAGATCGGACGACATATCGACGGCTTTGCGGGGTATAATCGCGCCTTACTATAAGTTGGCAGACTATGACCGTGAGCAAACATCGGGTAACAAGACCAGATGAAATTGAGATGAAACGCCGGGCCTGGTATCAGGCGCGACGAGCCATCCTGAGCGGCAGGCCGGATGTTGCGCCGCTTACCCCCCCGACGACGCTGTACGAAGAGCTGGCGATCGGCTATCACATCCGGCAGCTTACCCGGCTACAGAAGTGGTTTATCGACAGAGATCTCCCCCTCCCCGAGTAAATAACGCATTGCGCACCGGGGTAAAACCATAAGCCCGGCGTCACGCTGGTGCGCTAAACAGCAAGCCAGTTCCGGCGTAAGCTGTGAATCCACAATAATCTCAAAGCCGTGACGCCGATACCAGGGGCCATTCCAGGCCACGTCCCGGTAAGTGGTGAGCGTAATCTGGCTCACGCCGAGCGCCTGCGCTTTACGCTTCACCTCGGCCAGAAGTAAGCTCCCGACGCCCTGACGCTGAAAATCCGGATGGGTAGAAATCTCGGCCAGATACAGCGCATCATCATGGCGTTCGCAATAGCAAAATCCTTTGATCCTGCCGTCGCTTCCCGTCACCTTCCAGGCCTGCCCATCTTCGATTGCTGCGGCATGCGTGGCTGCATCCGTTACTCCGAACTCCGCTAAAAACGCGAGTTCAGGCACGCTAAGAAAACGACGAGCCGCCGCCGCTTCAACACGCTGAAGTTCTTCTATATCCCTGCGGCAACTGATGGATACGGTCATTATCCCTTCCTTTTATGACGGTGAAGCAGTGCAGTCTTGCGGGCTATTTTACTCGACCCTGGCCGTTTCGTTGACCGCCGATTGACGTTAGCGCTTCCACAAATGTTAATCAGGAGTAAACTAAAGGTAAGCAACTCATCTGTGTTATTGCGCAATCAACCATAACAAGTGACACCTGCCATATGAAATTCAAATCGGCTATCAAGCCTTACCAGGCCGCAGCGGGCGGCTGGGGTTCTCTCGAAGCGACCACCCGCTTCGTCATCGACAGCAAACATGCTCTGAAAAACCTGCGCAACCTGATGCGCATGAACAAGGCTAAAGGCTTTGACTGCCCGGGCTGTGCCTGGGGTGACGATAACAAAAGCACCTTTAGCTTCTGCGAAAATGGCGCTAAAGCCGTCACCTGGGAAGCCACTCGCCGTTTTATCGACAGCGAGTTTTTTGCTCAACACAGCGTCAGTAAACTTTATCAACAAAGCGACTATTTCCTCGAATACCAGGGCCGCCTTACCGAACCGCTTAGCTACAATCCGCAAACTGACCGCTACGAACCCATCAGCTGGGCCAGCGCGTTTAGCCTGATTGCGCAACATATCAAGGCAATGGATAACCCGGATCAGATTGAGCTCTACACCTCCGGCCGCGCCAGCAATGAAGCCTCTTACCTTTATCAGCTTTTTGGCCGCATGCTGGGCACCAATAACTTTCCGGACTGCTCAAACATGTGCCATGAAGCCAGCGGCAGCGGGCTGAAGCGCAGCATCGGCGTAGGAAAAGGCACCATCAGACTGGATGATTTTGATAAAGCCGACGCCATTTTTGTCTTTGGGCAGAATCCCGGCACCAACCATCCGCGAATGCTGCACAGCCTGCGTCATGCGGCGGAAAACGGTGCCCAGATAGTCACCTTTAATACGCTGCGTGAACGCGGCCTGGAACGCTTTGCCGATCCGCAAAAGCCGCTGGAAGTTATCACCCCTCTGGCGGGCACCATCAGCACCAACTATTACCAACCGAATCTGGGCGGCGACATGGCCGCCGTTCGCGGTATGGCCAAAGCGCTGCTGGAAGCCCATCGCCGCCGCATTACCGAAGGCGAAGAAGGCGTGTTCGATCTGGCATTTATCGACGCCAATACCCAGGGCGTGGACGCCTGGTTTGCCGCCATCGATGAAACCAGCTGGGAGAAAATCACCCAGCAGTCCGGCCTGAGCGAACTGCAGCTCCGAGACGCCGCAGCAATCTGGCAGCATTCAAAACGGGTCATTTTTACCTGGGCCATGGGCATCACCCAGCATAAACACTCGCTGAATACCGTGCGTGAAATCGTCAACCTGCAGCTGCTCGGAGGGCATTTAGGCCGCCCTGGCGCTGGCCTGTGCCCGGTGCGTGGTCACAGCAACGTGCAGGGTAACCGCACGATGGGGATTGACGAGAAGCCGCCGGTAAGCCTGCTGGATAACCTGGCCAAACACTTTGATTTTGTGCCTCCGCGCGAGCACGGCCACAACACCGTTGAAGCTCTGGCCGCCATGCTGCGCGATGAAATAAAAGTGCTGGTTGCGCTGGGAGGAAACCTTGCCGCTGCGGCACCGGACAGCCCAAGAACGGAAGAAGCCATTAGCCGCTGCGGCCTGACCGTGTTCATCAGCACCAAGCTTAACCGCAGCCACCTCGTGCCGGGCAAAGCCTCGCTGATTCTGCCCACTCTGGGCCGTACTGAAGAAGATATGCAGGCTACCGGGCGGCAGTTTGTCACCGTCGAAGACTCCTTCAGCATGGTGCACGCCTCCGAAGGCATCGGTAAGCCGATTGCGGATACGCAGCGTTCGGAAACCGCCATTGTCGCCGGCATTGCCGATGCGGTTTTAGGCAGAAACAAACTCGACTGGCTCGAGCTTGCCGACGACTACAACCTTATTCGCGATCATATTGCCGCCACCCTGCCCGGCTTTAAAGGCTTCAACCAGCGCTGCGAAGAACCCGGCGGATTTTATCTGGGGAATGCGGCAGCTGAACTGCGGTTTAATACGCCGAGCGGTAAAGCGGAATTCAGCCATGCCCCACTGCCTGACTCGTTGTGGGAAGGCGTAACGGCCCCCTTCACGCTGCAAACGCTGCGTTCTCACGATCAGTACAACACCACGATTTATGGCCTGGACGATCGCTATCGCGGCGTTTACGGCCAGCGTGAAGTCCTGTTTATTCATCCTGATGACATGGGTGAGCTGGGTCTGAACGACGGTGATAAAGTCGATATTGAAACCGTCTGGCACGACGGGATTACCCGTAAAGTCAGAGGTTTTAAGCTGGTCGCGTATGACATTCCGCGCGGTAACCTAGCGGCCTATTACCCGGAAACCAACCCGCTGGTGCCGCTTGGCAGCGTTGGGGACGGCACCGGCACGCCGACGTCAAAATCCGTTCCGGTGAAAATTACCCGTAGCGAAGCGGAAGATAAGCGCCGAATCGCCTGAATTTGTTATGGAATGAACTTACCCTGGCCCTCTCCTACTGGAGAGGGAAATCTTACCCCGCCCCAAGGAGTTAGTGATGCAGCAGTGGTCCGATGTAGATGAATACCTCGTCAGTGCTTTGATCCCTTCCGATACCGTTTTCCAACAAATCCTCGACAATAATCATGCCGCTGGGCTACCCGCCCACGATGTAGCCCCTAACCAGGGGAAATTCCTTCAGCTGCTGGTGGAGATAACCGGCGCGCGCAAAATCCTCGAGATTGGTACGTTGGGAGCGTACAGTTCCGTCTGGATGGCGCGAGCCCTGCCCGCTGACGGCAAGCTGGTTACGCTTGAAGCCGACCCTCGTCACGCCGAAGTTGCGCAAAAAAATATTAAGCTCGCAGGATTGGAAAAAACTATTGAATTGCATATCGGCCCGGCGGCACAAACGCTCGCCCATCTGGGTAATGAAGCGCCGTTCGATTTGATTTTTATCGATGCCGATAAGCCTAATAACCCGGTTTATCTGGAATGGGCATTAAAATATTCGCGCCCTGGCACGCTAATTATCGGGGACAACGTGGTGCGTGACGGTGAGGTTGCCAACCCCGACAGCGACGACGATCGCGTTCAGGGCGTGAGAACCTTTATCGAAATGATGGGAAACCACACAGGCCTTTCTGTAACCGCGCTACAAACGGTCGGCAGTAAAGGCTGGGATGGTTTTACACTGGCAAGAGTGAAATGAGCCAACCCCTTTCCAGCTGGAAAGGG
>NZ_JACARU010000053.1:0-27400 GCF_013386425.1 Cedecea sp. P7760
CTTTCCTCTTTCAGAGTCAACCCCGATTTTCAGGATTTTTTCTCTTTATCGAACCGGCTAATTTGTGAAGTGATTCACTGTGCCGTCTCGATGGAGGCGCATTATAGGGATCCCACTTTTTAGCACAAGTACTTTTTCGATCTTTTTTTCTGAATGTTTAGTTTTCACACTTTTCGCTGAGATCCTGTTCGATCTGCCCTCTTTCCAGCCCTTTACTCCCTTGCCATTGCTCAAGAAAGCAGCCACAGTCTATTCATGCAATGAATTTACCTGAGGTGTTTATGTCTGCGGTACTGCGTGCTTTTCAAAAAACTTTCCCAAAACTGGGCGAACGAGTCATGGTTGATCCCACCAGCGTGGCGATCGGTGATGTAAAACTGGCTGACGATGTCAGTATCTGGCCGTTAGTCGCCATTCGCGGGGACGTAAACACCGTGACGATTGGCGCACGTACCAACATTCAGGATGGAAGCGTTCTTCATGTTACCCATAAGTCTTCTTATAAGCCCGAAGGGAACCCGCTGATCGTTGGCGAAGATGTGACGGTAGGCCATAAGGTTATGCTGCACGGCTGCACGATTGGCAATCGGGTATTAGTCGGTATGGGATCGATCTTGTTGGATGGGGTAGTAATAGAAGATGATGTGATGATTGGCGCTGGCAGCCTGGTACCGCAGAACAAACGTCTGGAGAGCGGTTATCTCTATTTAGGCAGTCCGGTAAAACAGATTCGCCGTCTGACTGAAGCGGAGCTGGCCGGCTTGCTCTACTCCGCTAACAATTATGTCCGCTGGAAAGATGAGTATCTGGCTCAGGACAGCCAGTACCAGCCCTGATCGCCTTCCTGCTCGTCTTCGATAAGGCTTTCGACTTCTTCTTCAATATCCCAGCGATGCTCCCGGAATAAAGAGAGCCACTCTTCTGCGCAATTGCCACCAAAGCGAGCGGCAATTGCCTCCGAGGCCATAGCACAACCCACCTGAAAGCCATTAACCAACGCCGGAAAGCAAACAGCCTGGCGTTCTTCATCCCAGCGTTCACGATCCGGGAACTGAATGGCCTGGTTCACGCCGTCATTTCTCTTTTCAAAGTTTCAATAACCGGTGCAACCTCCGGCATAACGCCATGCCAAAGCATAAAGGCATGTGCGGCCTGCCCCACCAGCATGCCCAAACCGTCCGCATAGTGGACTACGCCGTGCCCGACGGCCCAGTTCAAGAAGGGCGTCAGTCCTTTCTGGTAAAACATGTCATAACAGCTTACGCGGTGCGAAAGGAGAGAAACCGGCAACGCAGGAATTTCGCCGCCAATCCCGCTGGACGTGGCATTGATCAGCAGATCAAACTCATGCCCTTCGAGCTTATCCATTGCGACGGCATTAACGCTGCCCGTGTGGTGAAAGAGCGTGGCAAGCTCTTCGGCCTTTGCAAACGTTCGGTTAGTTATCGTAACCGAGCAGTCCAGTGACAGAAGCGGTAACAAAACACCACGTGCGGCACCGCCGGCGCCCACCAGCAGAATACGATCGCCAGGTTTGATCAGCTTCAAACGTTCAAGATCGCTCAATAAACCAATACCGTCGGTATTGTCCCCAAGCAAACGACCATCCTCCAGGCGCTTGAGCGTATTGACCGCGCCCGCAAGTGCTGCGCGCTCCGTCAGTTCGTCCGCATGGGCAAAAGCCTGCTCTTTAAAAGGCACCGTGACGTTGGCGCCTCTGCCCCCTTCATTAAAGAAAGCATCCAGCGTTTCAACAAACTCGTCCAGCGGAGCAAGCACGCGTCCGTAAGAATGCTCAATGCCTGTTTGCCCGGCGAAAAGGCGGTGAATAAGAGGAGACTTGCTGTGTTGAATAGGGTTCCCGAAGACGGCGAAGGTTTCCATAATTACCCCTGACGGAAGAGTTCGCCGGTTAAGGCATCGCGGATTTCTGAAGGGTTCAGTCGCCCACCGGTGTCTCCCATAAGCACCGGGAAGCTCTCACCAAACTGCTGCAGGACTTCCTGCGCAGTGCGGCACGGAGGCAGACCTGTAAGGTTCGCACTGGTCGACACCAGCGGTTTATCGTAGGCAAGGCATAGCTCTTTCACTAGCGGGTGATTGGTCACGCGCACCGCCAGAGAATCAAAACGCCCGGTCAGCCATTTTGGTGTGGAAGGCAAAGCAGGGAAAACAAACGTAACTGGCCCAGGCCAATTGGCGAACACCGAGGAAAGCCGTTCTTCGCTCAGTGCAGCGACGTTAATGTAAGGTTTCAGTTGATCAAAATCGGCCGCAATAAGGATAAGTCCCTTTTCTACCGGACGCTGTTTCAGTTCTAACAGACGGGTAACCGCGAGCTCACTGTCGGGATCGCAACCGACGCCAAATACGGCTTCGGTTGGGTAAGCGATGACTTGCTGTTCTTTCAGGGCCGCTACGATCTGCGCGAGCTGGCCTTCAGGCAGGTTATTATTCACTGGCTTATTCCGCCGTTACCGGCTTTCCACATTGTTTATTGGCACAGAAGCGTTTCACGCCCTGGGCCGTTTTCTTTTCAATAAGCAGCGGGTACTGACAGTCAGAGCAGATGCCCGCTACCGGCTTCAAGTTGATGACGAACTGGCACTCCGGGTAGCAATCGCAAGACCAGAAGGTTTTGCCGTAGCGCGAACGCCGCTGAACCAATTGCCCTTTCTGGCATTGCGGGCAAGCTATCGCGGTCTCATCAGGTTTATCAATGACTTCCGTGTGTTCGCATTCAGGATAGTTGCTGCAGCCGATAAACATGCCAAAACGCCCCTGACGTAACACGAGCGTGGCCTGACAAACCGGACACTGCTGACCATCAAGCACTTTAACTATATGGCCATCGGCCTGGCTCTTTAGCGGGCGAACATAGTCGCATTCCGGGTAGTGGGAACAGCCCAAAAATGGGCCGTGTTTACCGGAACGTATTGTTAACTCTGCCCCGCATTGGGGGCAGGGTTCATTTTTTGGCACCGAGAACAGTGCTGACTTGGCCATAACATCTCATGCTGCAACTCAATTTAGTGCAGCATACCTTCATTTGCCTCGAAGAGTAATTCTTCCATTTGCTGGTAGGCGTTTTCACAACCCGGAATATTGAACAACACCATCAGCACAACCCATTTCAGATCTTCAAGTTCGAATTCTGCGGTATCCAGCGCCAGTACGCGCTCAATAACCATTTCACGGGTTTCGAGATTTAGCACCTGAATCTGCTCAAGGAACAGTAAAAAGCCCCGGCAGTCCGCATCGAGCCGCTGGCTCTCTTCTGCGGTGAAAATACGCATGGAGAGAGGATCCGCAGCAAGCTGCATCGGCTCGGTCAAACCTTCCTGATAGTCAGCCAGCTTTTCAAGCCACACTAAGGCGTTAAAAATGTCCTCACGATCAAAACCCGCGTCGGTGAGATCGCTCGTCAGCTTATCCTGGTCAACGCGCATTTCTGCTTCGCTGTGGATGTAGGTTTCAAATAAGTACATTAGTACGTCGAACATGGCATGCCCTCCTCAATCGGACATAGCCGCCGGGTACAGCTGCGATCCATCCTGCTAACTCCAGTTCGAGTAGCTGAGCTACCGTCTCTGGCACAGGTTGGCCGGCACGTTCAGCGACGACGTCAACAGGTGTAACCTCATCTCCTACGTTAGCCAACAGATTGGGAAATGGCAATGCGCCGTCTTGTTGATTTGGCGAATATATTGGCACATTGTGCGAAGCGGGGAGCCAGTGCAGTTCAGAGGACAGATAATCGAGGATATCCTGCGGGCTTCGGGCCAGATTTGCACCCTGCTGAATCAGCCAATGTGGGCCTTCACTGCCTGGGCTACCAATCGTGCCTGGCAAGGCAAACACCTCTCTTCCCTGCTCAACGGCATAACGAGCGGTAACCAGAGATCCGCTTCGCTCCCCGGCCTCCACCACCAAGACAGCCCGGCTTAATCCGCTGATGACACGATTGCGCCACGGAAAGTTCGATGGCCACGGCGTGCAGGAAAGGGGAAATTCAGACACTACTGCCCCGCCCTGTTCCACAATTTGCCTGGCCAGCATCAGATGGCGTTTAGGATGAACGCTGCCTAAACCATTACCCAGCACGGCAATTGTTTTACCTTGAACACTCAGGGCAGCACGATGAGCAACACCGTCAATTCCCAAAGCCAGACCACTGGTTATTACCAGCCCTGCCTGAGCAAGTTCCTCACAGAACTGCCGACAATTGCGTTCACCGTAATCGGAGAGATTACGACTGCCGACAACGGCGAGCTGATTTTGGCTAAGTTGCGAGGGATCCCCGGCTACAAAGAGGGCTGCAGGATAATCATTTATAGCGCGAAGCTGTTCCGGGTAATGAGCATCTTCCGCCGTCAGCAAGTAGTGCCCCGGTTTATCAAGCCATCTGAGACTGGCTTCAAGCTGACGCTCATCAAATGCATTAAAGAGTGCACATTCGCTTGCGCTTAATCCCGAGCCAGGCAAGCTTGCTCTATCTATTGCGGGGCTGCGTTGCAGGAAGTGGGCTATTTTTAGGAACTTATCACCACTTAGTCCTTTAACAGCCATAAGACGTAACCAAATCTCCGTTCGCAGCACCATTTCCTCCTGCCACAGGCCATAAAAGCAATCCTTGCGATTGGTCACTGATGCTGTCAATCAGCCGGGGAAATGTCTAGAATAGAGGGAATAATCCTTTCTACTACTGAACACAGCTCTGGATATTTATGGCAGTTTTGCAAGTATTACATATTCCCGACGAGCGCCTTCGCAAAGTCGCTAAACCGGTCGAAAAAGTGAATGCGGACATTCAGCGCATCGTCGATGATATGTTCGAAACAATGTATGACGAAGAAGGTATTGGCCTGGCCGCTACGCAGGTTGATATTCATCAGCGCATCATCGTTATTGATGTTTCTGAAAACCGCGACGAGCAGCTGGTGCTGATTAACCCAGAGCTGCTGGAAAAAAGCGGCGAGACCGGTATCGAAGAAGGCTGTCTGTCTATTCCGGAACAGCGAGCACTGGTGCCACGCGCGGAGAAAGTGAAGATTCGTGCGCTGGACCGTGAAGGTAAAACGTTTGAACTGGAAGCGGATGGTCTGCTGGCTATTTGTATCCAGCACGAAATGGATCACCTGGTCGGTAAACTGTTTATCGATTATCTGTCGCCGCTGAAACAGCAACGTATTCGTCAGAAAGTTGAAAAACTCGACCGTTTGAAAGCGAAAGCTTAAGGACAATAAGCAACGTGTCAGATTCTCTGCGTATTATTTTCGCCGGAACCCCCGATTTTGCAGCGCGTCATCTTGACGCGCTGTTGTCTTCTCAGCACCAGGTTGTCGGCGTCTTTACGCAACCAGACCGCCCTGCAGGCCGTGGTAAAAAACTTATGCCAGGCCCGGTAAAAGTGCTGGCTGAAGATAAAGGCATTCCGGTCTTTCAACCCGCTACGCTTCGCAAGGCGGAAAATCAGCAGCTTGTTGCCGATCTCAATGCCGATGTGATGGTTGTGGTTGCCTACGGCCTGATTTTACCGCAGGCGGTGCTTGATATGCCTCGTCTGGGCTGCGTGAACGTACATGGTTCGCTACTGCCACGCTGGCGCGGTGCCGCACCGATCCAGCGTTCTTTATGGGCGGGCGATGCAGAAACTGGCGTCACAATCATGCAAATGGACATCGGCCTCGATACCGGCAATATGCTGTATAAGCTGTCCTGCCCGATTGAAGCAGAAGATACCAGCGGTACGCTGTACGATAAGCTGGCAGGACTTGGTCCACAAGGTCTCCTGGACACGCTTCAACAGTTAGCCAACGGAACAGCCAAACCAGAAGTGCAGGATGAAGCGCTGGTGACCTATGCTGAGAAGCTCAGCAAGGAAGAAGCACGCATCAACTGGAATCTTTCCGCCGCTCAATTGGAACGCTGCATTCGCGCCTTTAACCCGTGGCCAATGAGCTGGCTGGAGATTGACGGGCAGCCGCTGAAAGTCTGGCGTGCTTCGGTCATCAGCACTCAGGCAAACTCGGTGCCCGGCACCATTGTTGCCGCCAGTAAACAGGGCATTCAGGTCGCGACCGCTGACGGCATTCTGAATCTTGAAGAACTGCAGCCCGCCGGTAAAAAAGCCATGAAAGCACAGGATCTCCTGAACTCACGCCGTGAATGGTTTGAGCCTGGAACGGTCCTGGCCTGATAAAACCGCACCTATACGCCCGGGGTAACCTGGGCATTTTTGTTTATAGCGCTGGAAAAACCAGAGCACGGTAATGAAAAAAACACTGAATCTTCGCAGCCTGGCTGCCCAAACTATTGAACAAGTTGTCGAGCAAGGACAATCATTAAGTAATGTACTGCCTGCGGTACAGCAGAAAGTCTCGGATAAAGACAGAGCCCTGCTGCAGGAGCTGTGCTTTGGCGTGCTGCGTACTCTCCCGCAGCTGGACTGGCTGGTTGGCAAACTCATGTCGCGTCCGATGACCGGAAAACAGCGCACGATCCATTACTTAATTATGGTCGGCTTCTATCAGCTTCTGTATACCCGCATTCCTCCACACGCGGCGCTTGCCGAAACCGTTGAAGGCGCAATCGCTATTAAGCGGCAGGCATTCAAGGGCTTAATCAACGGCGTACTGCGTCAGTTCCAGCGTCAGCAGGAAAGCCTGATGGCGGAAGCCGCTAATCATGAAAGTCGTTTTCTGCACCCAAGCTGGCTGCTGCAGCGCCTGAAGAAAGCTTATCCGGAGAGCTGGGAAGCCATTGTCGATGCGAACAATCAGCGTCCCCCAATGTGGCTGCGTGTAAATCGTCAGCATCATACCCGAGAAGCCTGGATGGCATTGCTTGCTGAAGCAGGTCTCGAAGGACATATCCATCCAAAATACAGTGACGCGGTGCGCCTTGATGCACCGGCCCCTGTCCAGGCTTTACCAGGATTTGAACAAGGCTGGGTGACGGTTCAGGATGCTTCTGCTCAGGGAAGCGTTGATCTTTTAGATCCGCAAAACGGCGATACCATACTGGATCTTTGTGCCGCCCCAGGCGGCAAGACGACACATATTCTGGAAGCTGCACCGAACGCAAAAGTCATGGCCGTCGACGTTGATGCTCAGCGTCTGAAACGCGTGCATGAAAACCTTGCGCGGTTAGGTATGAAAGCAGAGGTGAAGCAGGGAGACGGTCGTTTCCCGGTACAGTGGTGCGGCGACACTAAGTTTGATCGCATTCTGCTTGATGCACCGTGCTCGGCAACCGGCGTCATTCGTCGCCATCCAGACATCAAGTGGCTACGCCGTGACAGGGATATCGCCGAGCTGGTTGCCCTGCAAAAAGAAATTCTGGACGCTATCTGGCCTCACCTGAAATCAGGCGGTACGCTGGTTTATGCTACCTGTTCTATTCTGCCTGACGAAAACAAAGATCAGGTCAGCGCGTTTCTGGCGAGTCATGCCGATGCCAAACTGGTTGAAACCGGTGACGAAAAGAGGCCCGGCATTCAAAATCTGCCCGCGGCAGACGACGGCGACGGCTTCTACTACGCTAAGCTAATTAAGAGCTGACTCCCTTCAGGGCAAGTCATAAGTTTCATCACTCGTGAAGCGATAAACGATGAAAATAATCATTCTGGGTGCCGGTCAGGTCGGCGGCACTCTGGCGGAAAACCTGGTCGGTGAGAACAACGATATCACCGTCGTCGATACCAACCAGGCTCGCCTGCGTATTCTGCAGGACAAGTTCGATCTGCGTGTAGTCCAGGGCCATGGGTCTCATCCCCGGGTACTTCGTGAGGCGGGTGCGGATGACGCAGACATGCTGGTTGCCGTTACCAGCTCTGATGAAACGAATATGATCGCCTGCCAGGTGGCCTATTCACTGTTTAACACGCCAAACAGGATTGCCCGTATTCGAGCGCCGGACTATGTTCGCGATGCGGAGAAACTGTTCAATGCGGAAGCGGTGCCTATCGATCACCTGATTGCTCCAGAACAGCTGGTCATCGACAATATTTATCGCCTGATTGAATACCCTGGCGCACTTCAGGTCGTAAATTTCGCAGAAGGCAAAGTGAGTCTGGCGGTAGTAAAGGCCTACTACGGTGGTCCACTGGTAGGTAATGCACTTTCCACCATGCGCGAACATATGCCGCATATCGATACGCGTGTCGCCGCAATTTTCCGTCATGATCGTCCTATTCGCCCACAGGGGTCGACCATCGTTGAAGCAGGCGATGAGGTCTTCTTTATAGCGGCTTCGCAGAATATCCGTGCGGTTATGAGCGAGCTTCAGCGTCTGGAGAAACCTTATAAGCGTATTATGCTGGTGGGCGGCGGTAATATTGGCGCAGGTCTGGCCCACCGCCTGGAGAAAGATTACAGCGTAAAACTGATTGAACGCGACCAGCAGCGCGCTTCTGAGCTTGCGGAAATGCTACAAAATACCATCGTATTTTATGGCGACGCCTCAGATCAGGAATTGCTGGCTGAAGAGCATATCGATCAGGTCGATCTGTTTATTGCGGTTACCAACGATGATGAAGCCAATATTATGTCGGCCATGCTGGCCAAGCGTATGGGGGCCAAAAAAGTCATGGTTCTCATACAGCGTAACGCCTATGTCGATTTAGTGCAGGGCAGCGTTATCGATATTGCTATCTCTCCCCAGCAGGCAACGATTTCTGCCCTGTTGGGACATGTTCGCAAAGCCGATATTGTTGGTGTTTCATCCCTTCGCCGCGGCGTTGCTGAAGCCATCGAAGCCGTTGCACACGGTGACGAAAGTACTTCCCGCGTTGTAGGACGAGTGATTGATGAAATAAAGCTTCCGCCAGGGACGATCATCGGCGCCGTGGTACGTGGCAATGATGTCATGATCGCCAATGACAACCTGCGTATAGAGCAGGGCGATCACGTGATTATGTTCTTAACGGATAAGAAATTTGTCAGCGATGTAGAGCGGCTGTTCCAGCCAAGCCCATTCTTCCTCTAAACTCACCGGGGCAGAAATCTTTCTGTCCCGTTTCTTTGTAAGAAAACCACTTTACTATTATGGAATTAACAAAAAAATCTTATTTCCTGCGGCAATGGAAATTAAGACATCCTTTGTTAGAATTATTACTGTCAGCCGGCACAAGGAGAGATAAATGAGTATTTTAAAAGAGTTTCGCGAATTCGCGATGCGCGGGAACGTTGTTGATTTGGCAGTGGGTGTGATTATTGGTGCAGCATTCGGGAAAATTGTTTCCTCGCTGGTTGCGGATATTATTATGCCGCCACTGGGTCTGCTGATTGGGGGGGTTGATTTTAAGCAGTTTGCACTGACGCTGCGTGACGCGCAGGGTGATGTGCCTGCAGTGGTCATGCACTACGGCGTCTTTATTCAGAATATTTTTGACTTCGTGATTGTTGCATTTGCCATCTTCATGGCCATCAAAGTGATTAATAAACTAAACCGTAAGAAGGCTGAAGAGCCTGCGGCACCTCCGGCACCTTCTAAAGAGGAAGTATTGCTGAGCGAAATCCGCGACCTGCTAAAAGAACAGAACCAGCGTAATTAATACTGGCTGCTAAAAGCAGAAGGCCAGTGGTAAAAAAGCTCATTGCTTGTTTGCCACTGGCCTCCCAGTTACCCCGATTACCGTGTTTCTCGTTGCGCTGATAACTGCCTTTCCCTTTCTTATTCTTCTCTACTCTTTGCCTGAACAGTGGGTCATGTAACAGAGCCTCAATGGCGTTATCTTTAATTTGGCCTTTTTGATGGCGGTATTTAGTGCTCATAATTACTCCAGATGGCTTTAATTAGCGCCGCGAGTCTATTCTTTGTTCAAAAAAAGATCAAGCGACTATTTCTTACTGCTTGCTCCCTGCTCCAGAGCTTCCAGGATTGAGCAGTAAACGCTGCTGTGTGCGGTACCGCAGCAAGCATCGTTCAGGCGCTGCAGCGAACGTCGCATATTCTGCAATTCTTTAATTTTGGACTCTACCTCGCTTAGCCGGCTTTGCACAATGCCTTTAGATTCCTGACAGGTATGGTGCTCAGGATCGATACGGATCGACAGCAGTTCGCGGATGGCTTCCAGAGTAAACCCCAGCTGCTTGGCGTAACGGATGAACTTAAGGCGCTGGAGATCGCTGTCGCTGTAAAGGCGAAAACCACCTTCAGTTCGCACCTCATGATCCATCATCTGCTGTTTTTCATAATAACGAATAGTATCTGGCGTCACATCTGCCAGCTTTGCCAGCTCACCTATACGAAACATCATTTTTCCTCGACAATTTGCTGCATCAGTTTTACGGCATACTCACCGCGTAAGAAATCTGTATTTATGCCTGCCTGACGAAGCTTGAGCTCAAGCAGTGCGAGCTTGCTGCTGATTGCCTGGTATTCCTCGCTCTGAGCATGCACCGTTTTCAGCAGATCAACCAGCTCAAGCGCATCTTTACGTTGCTGCATCTCCGGCGGTAAACAACCCGCATTTTTAAGCAGACGGTATCCGGCACGGAGTTCGGGAGGAACATGACTGTCATCATCGAGCATTATGGGTTCACCGCTGCCCGGCAGACAATCAAAATCACCGTTACGCTGGGCATCAACAATATGTCGTTCCGCCCACTGATCGAGTAACCACATAGCGACCTCAGATCAACAAGGAGTAATACAAGAATACGAGGAAAGTATCGGGAAGGGGATATTCTGGATATAAAAAAACCGGGCAAGCCCGGTTTTTCTACGTTACTACAGATTACTCTGCAGCAGCTTCTGTTTGAGACTCGGCGCGATCAACCAGCTCGATGTAAGCCATCGGAGCATTGTCACCAGCACGGAAGCCACACTTCAGAATACGAGTGTAACCACCTGCACGGCTCGCAAAACGCGGACCCAGTTCGTTAAACAGTTTTGCCACGATCTCGTTATCACGAGTACGGGCGAATGCCAGACGACGATTAGCAACGCTGTCAGTCTTGGCAAGAGTAATCAGCGGCTCAACTACGCGACGCAGCTCTTTCGCTTTAGGCAGGGTCGTCTTGATGATCTCATGACGAACCAGTGAACCTGCCATGTTGCGGAACATAGCCTGGCGATGGCTGCTGTTGCGGTTCAGTTGACGACCACTCTTACGATGGCGCATGACCTTATCCTTCTCAGTAAAACCTTAACCTGTGATCCGGTTACTCGTCAGCAATGCTTGCTGGTGGCCAGTTTTCCAGGCGCATGCCCAGAGACAAACCACGAGAAGCCAGCACGTCTTTAATCTCGGTAAGAGATTTTTTACCCAGGTTAGGCGTTTTGAGTAGCTCAACCTCGGTACGCTGTACCAGATCACCGATATAGTGGATAGCTTCTGCCTTAAGGCAGTTAGCAGAGCGGACAGTCAATTCCAGATCGTCAACAGGGCGCAGCAAGATCGGATCGAATTCTGGTTTCTCTTCTTTAACTTCCGGCTGACGCACATCACGTAGGTCAACGAAAGCTTCAAGTTGTTCTGCCAGAATGGTTGCCGCACGACGAATCGCCTCTTCAGGATCGATTGTGCCGTTGGTTTCCATTTCGATGACCAGCTTGTCCAGGTCGGTACGCTGTTCTACACGCGCTGCTTCAACATTGTAGGCAATACGCTCTACAGGGCTGTAGCAGGCGTCGACCAGCAGACGGCCGATTGGGCGCTCATCTTCTTCCGAATGAATTCGGGTAGAAGCCGGCACATAACCGCGACCGCGCTGAACTTTGATACGCATGCTAATAGCGGCGTTCTCATCGGTCAGGTGGCAGATCACATGCTGCGGCTTGACGATTTCGACATCACCATCATGGGTGATGTCGGCTGCGGTCACAGGGCCAATGCCAGATTTATTCAGGGTAAGAATAACTTCATCTTTACCTTGAACTCTTACCGCCAGCCCTTTCAGGTTGAGCAGGATTTCCAGGATATCTTCCTGAACGCCTTCTTTGGTGCTGTACTCGTGCAGTACACCATCAATCTCAACCTCAGTCACCGCGCAACCCGGCATCGATGAAAGCAGAATACGGCGCAGTGCGTTACCAAGAGTATGGCCAAAGCCACGCTCTAACGGCTCAAGGGTCACCTTGGCGTGCGTCGAACTCACTTGCTCGATATCTACCAGGCGTGGTTTTAGAAACTCTGTCACAGAACCCTGCATTGTGTCCTCTCTTTGGTACTAAGCTTTACTTGGAGTAAAGCTCGACGATCAGGTGTTCGTTAATGTCCGCGGACAGATCAGTACGCTCAGGCTTACGCTTGAACACACCTTCCATCTTGGCAGCATCAACTTCCAGCCAGGTTGGCTTTTCACGCTGCTCAGCCAGCTCCAGAGCGGCCTTAACGCGAGATTGCTTTTTGGCTTTCTCACGGATGCTGACTACGTCATTCGGAGTTACCTGATAAGAAGCGATGTTAACAACGCGACCATTTACCATAATTGCTTTGTGGCTAACCAACTGACGTGATTCTGCACGAGTGGCGCCGAAGCCCATACGGTAAACTACGTTGTCCAGACGACCTTCCAGCAGAGCCAACAGGTTTTCACCGGTGTTGCCTTTCAGACGAGCTGCTTCTTTATAATAGTTACGGAACTGACGCTCCAGCACACCGTAGATACGGCGAACTTTCTGCTTTTCACGCAACTGCACACCATAGTCAGACAGACGCGGTTTACGCGCACCGTGCTGGCCAGGAGCTTGTTCAATCTTACACTTGGTATCGATCGCGCGAACGCCAGACTTAAGGAACAGGTCTGTGCCCTCACGACGGCTCAGCTTGAGCTTAGGACCCAAATATCTTGCCATTTTCTTTCTCCAACAATCCTAGAAAACGAAGCGTTATACGCGGCGTTTTTTCGGCGGACGACAACCGTTGTGAGGGATCGGAGTCACATCAGTAATATTAGTGATGCGGAAACCAGCGGCGTTCAGAGCACGAATAGTTGATTCGCGGCCTGGACCCGGACCCTTAACCATAACTTCCAGGTTCTTGATACCGTATTCTTTCACGGCTTCTGCGCAACGCTCTGCTGCAACCTGAGCTGCAAACGGAGTGGATTTGCGAGAACCACGGAAACCGGAACCACCGGCAGTTGCCCAACCCAACGCATTACCCTGACGATCGGTAATAGTAACGATGGTGTTGTTGAAAGAAGCATGGACATGAGCCACGCCGTCAGAGACTGTTTTTCTTACACGTTTACGTGCACGAATTGGTGCCTTTGCCATTATTCAATCACCCCGATTATTTCTTGATCGGTTTGCGCGGACCCTTACGGGTACGGGCGTTGGTCTTAGTACGCTGACCGCGCACTGGCAGACCACGACGATGACGCAAACCGCGATAGCAACCAAGGTCCATCAGACGCTTGATGCTCATACTCACTTCACGGCGCAGATCACCTTCAACGACAAATTTGGCAACTTCGTCACGCAGCGTGTCGATTTGTTCTTCAGACAGCTCACTGATCTTAACATCTTCAGCGATACCCGCCGCAGCGCAAATGGCCTTGGAGCGAGTCTTGCCGACACCGTAGATCGAAGTTAATGCGATCACGGCGTGTTTTTGATCAGGAATGTTAATGCCTGCTATACGGGCCACTATGCACTCCTACTATTTAGATTATGCGTCCCATGCCGAAAAGCCCGTTTTCAGGATACTCAAATGGAAACGCATAGACATACAAAAGATTGGCTGGCTAATCTAGCCAGCTCAACCCAACTTTGCAAGAAAAATATGCGAGATAATCAGCCTTGACGCTGTTTATGCTTCGGCTCTACGCTGCAAATCACGCGAATAACACCGTCACGCTTAACGATTTTGCAGTTACGACATAATTTCTTGACGGAAGCACGAACTTTCATTTTTACTCTCCGTAACTTCTCAAGCGACAATTAACGGCCGTAGCCTTTCAGGTTCGCTTTCTTCAATGCAGACTCATACTGACTTGACATCATCAGAGTTTGCACTTGAGCCATAAAGTCCATGATAACGACAACAACGATCAGCAGTGAGGTCCCACCGAAGTAGAACGGCACTTTCATTGCATCGCGCATGAACTCCGGGATTAGGCAGATAAAGGTAATGTACAGCGCACCAACCAGAGTCAGGCGGGTCATTACTTTATCGATATACTTCGCCGTTTGTTCTCCCGGACGAATTCCTGGTACAAATGCACCGGACTTCTTCAGGTTATCTGCTGTTTCACGCGGGTTGAAAACCAACGCCGTGTAGAAGAAACAGAAGAAGATGATTGCAGACGCATAGAGTAACACATAAAGCGGTTGCCCAGGCTGCAAATACAGCGAAATTGTTGTCAGCCAGTTCCAACCGGTACCGCCCCCGAACCATGACGCGATGGTTGCCGGGAACAGAATAATACTGGAGGCGAAGATCGCAGGGATAACCCCGGCCATGTTCACTTTCAGCGGTAAATGTGTGCTCTGCGCAGCATAGACACGACGACCCTGTTGACGTTTAGCGTAGTTGACCACAATGCGGCGCTGGCCACGCTCAACAAAAACAACGAAGAAGGTCACTGCAAATACTAATACTGCAACCAACAGCAACAGGAGGAAGTGCAGGTCGCCTTGCCTTGCTTGCTCGATGGTATGGCCAACGGCCGGCGGAAGACCCGCAACGATACCCGCGAAGATTATGATTGAGATACCGTTACCGATACCACGTTCAGTAATCTGTTCACCCAGCCACATCAGGAACATTGTCCCGGTGACAAGGCTTACAACAGCGGTGAAATAGAATGCAAAGCCTGGATTTAACACCAGGCCCTGCATACCAGGCATATTCGGTAAACCGGTAGCAATACCGATTGACTGGAATATTGCCAGCACCAGAGTGCCGTAACGGGTGTACTGGCTGATCTTACGACGACCAGACTCCCCTTCTTTCTTCAGCTCTGCCAGCGCGGGATGAACCACGGTAAGCAGCTGAATGATGATCGATGCCGAAATGTACGGCATGATACCCAGCGCGAAGATAGAAGCACGGCTGAGAGCACCACCAGAGAACATGTTAAACATTTCAATGATAGTGCCTCGCTGTTGCTCAAGCAGTTTGGCAAGTACAGCGGCATCAATACCAGGGATCGGAATAAAAGAGCCAATACGAAACACAATCAGCGCACCGATAACAAACATCAGTCTGCGTTTCAGCTCGCCGAGGCCGCCTTTAGCACTTTGAAAATCTAATCCCGGTTGTTTTGCCATCTGCTACTTATTCCTCGATTTTACCGCCAGCAGCTTCGATAGCAGCACGAGCGCCTTTGGTCACACGCAGGCCGCTAACAGTTACCGGACGAGTTACCTCACCAGACAGGATCACTTTCGCGAACTCAATCTGAATACCGATAATGTTTGCTGCTTTCAGCGTGTTCAGGTCAACTACGTCGCCTTCAACTTTCGCCAGATCGGACAGACGAACTTCTGCCGTGATCATTGCTTTGCGAGAGGTGAAACCGAATTTCGGCAGACGACGGTACAACGGCATCTGACCACCTTCGAAACCACGACGTACGCCACCACCAGAACGAGAGTTCTGACCTTTGTGACCACGACCGCCGGTTTTGCCGAGGCCAGAACCGATACCACGACCCAGACGCTTGGAAGCGTGCTTAGACCCTTCGGCCGGAGACAGAGTATTTAAACGCATCTCTTACTCCTCAACTTTAACCATGTAGGAAACCGCGTTGACCATACCACGTACAGCAGGAGTATCCTCGCGCTCTACGGTGTGGCCAATACGACGCAGACCCAGGCCAAGCAGCGTTGCCTTGTGTTTCGGCAGACGACCGATTGCACTGCGGGTTTGAGTTATTTTAATAGTCTTTGCCATGGTCAATTACCCCAGAATTTCTTCAACGGATTTACCACGCTTGGCAGCGACCATTTCTGGAGAATTCATATTCGCCAGGCCATCGATAGTTGCACGAACCACGTTAATCGGGTTAGTAGAACCATACGCTTTAGCCAAGACGTTATGAACACCAGCGACTTCCAGGACGGCGCGCATTGCACCACCGGCGATGATACCGGTACCTTCGGAAGCCGGCTGCATGAACACACGGGAACCTGTGTGCACACCTTTAACAGGGTGCTGCAGGGTGCCGCTGTTCAGCGCGACGTTAATCATGTTGCGACGGGCTTTTTCCATCGCTTTCTGGATCGCTGCTGGAACTTCACGCGCTTTACCGTAACCAAAACCAATACGACCGTTACCGTCGCCTACCACTGTCAGAGCAGTGAAGGAGAAAATACGACCGCCTTTAACGGTTTTAGATACGCGATTTACCGCGATCAGCTTTTCCTGCAGTTCGCCAGCTTGTTTTTCGATGTGAGACATCTTACACCTCTACCTTAGAACTGAAGGCCAGCTTCACGGGCAGCATCTGCCAGTGCCTGGACACGACCATGATATTGGAAACCAGCACGGTCAAAAGCAACTACGGTGATGCCTTTTTCCAGCGCGCGCTCAGCTACAGCTTTACCTACAGCAGCAGCGGCGTCTTTGTTCCCAGTGTACTTCAGTTGCTCAGTGATAGCTTTTTCTACAGTAGATGCAGCTACCAGAACTTCAGAACCGTTTGGTGCAATTACCTGTGCGTAAATGTGACGCGGGGTACGATGTACCACCAGGCGAGTTGCACCCAGCTCTTTGAGCTTGTGACGTGCGCGGGTCGCACGACGGATACGAGCAGATTTCTTATCCATAGTGTTACCTTACTTCTTCTTAGCCTCTTTGGTACGCACGACTTCGTCGGCGTAACGAACACCCTTGCCTTTATAAGGCTCAGGACGACGGTAGGCGCGCAGATCTGCTGCAACCTGACCGATCATCTGCTTATCAGCGCCTTTCAGCACGATTTCAGTTTGAGTCGGACATTCAGCAGTGATACCTGCCGGCAGCTTATGCTCAACAGGGTGAGAGAAGCCCAGGGCTAAATTCACCACGTCGCCTTTAACGGCTGCACGATAACCTACACCAACCAGCTGCAGCTTCTTAGTGAAGCCTTCGGTAACACCGACAACCATTGAGTTCAACAACGCACGAGTGGTACCCGCTTGGGCCCACGCGTTTGCAAAACCTTCGCGCGGAGCGAAAGTCAGAGCATTTTCAGCGTGTTTTACTTCAACAGCATCGTTGATAGTACGAGTCAGCTCGCCGTTTTTACCTTTGATCGAAATAACCTGACCGTTGAGTTTTACCTCTACGCCTGCAGGAACAACGACCGGTGCTTTAGCAACACGAGACATTTTATTCCTCCAATTACGCTACGTAGCAGATAATTTCGCCACCAAGACCAGCCTGGCGCGCTGCACGATCAGTCATAACACCTTTAGAGGTAGAAACGACAGCAATACCCATACCGGCCATAACTTTAGGCAGCTCATCTTTTTTCTTATAGATGCGCAGACCTGGGCGGCTGACTCGCTGAATGCTCTCTACCACAGCCTTGCCCTGGAAATACTTAAGAGTCAGTTCCAGTTCAGGCTTGATGTCGCCTTCAATTTTAAATTCTTCAATATAACCTTCTTCCTTCAGCACGTTGGCGATTGCCACTTTCAGCTTGGAGGAAGGCATGGTGACCGCAACTTTGTTCGCGGCCTGACCGTTACGGATACGGGTCAGCATATCCGCGATCGGATCTTGCATGCTCATCTGTCTCTACTCCCGTGATTCAATTGGTGACAATTACCAGCTAGCCTTTTTCAAGCCAGGCACTTCACCGCGCATGGCGGCTTCACGCAGCTTGATACGGCTCAACCCGAACTTGCCCACATAACCATGTGGACGACCAGTCTGGCGGCAGCGTTTACGCTGACGGGACGGGCTGGAATCACGCGGCAGAGTTTGCAGCTTGAGAACAGCGCTCCAACGGTCTTCGTCGGTCGCGTTCACATCAGAAATGATAGCTTTCAATTCTGCGCGTTTAGCGAAGAATTTATCAGCCAAAGCAACGCGCTTTACTTCGCGTGCTTTCATTGATTGCTTAGCCATGAAGTAACCCTACCTTACTTGCGGAACGGGAAGTTAAAGGCAGCCAGCAGAGCACGGCCTTCATCATCAGATTTCGCAGTAGTGGTAATGGTAATATCCAAACCACGGACGCGATCGACTTTGTCGTAATCGATTTCTGGGAAGATGATCTGCTCACGGACACCCATGCTGTAGTTACCACGGCCGTCGAAAGACTTAGCGGACAAGCCACGGAAGTCACGGATACGCGGTACAGCAATAGTGATCAGACGCTCAAGGAACTCCCACATGCGTTCGCCACGCAGAGTTACTTTACAGCCGATCGGATAGCCCTGACGGATTTTGAAGCCTGCAACAGATTTGCGTGCTTTGGTGATCAACGGCTTTTGACCGGAGATTGCTGTCAGGTCAGCTGCTGCGTTATCCAGCAGTTTCTTGTCAGCGATCGCTTCACCAACACCCATGTTCAGGGTGATCTTCTCGACCCGAGGGACTTGCATGACAGAATTGTAGCTAAACTCAGTCATGAGTTTGTTAACTACTTCGTCTTTGTAGTAATCATGCAGTTTCGCCATCGTACTACTCCAAATTACTTGATAGTTTCGCTGTTAGACTTGAAGAAACGGACTTTTTTGCCGTCTTCGAATCTAAAGCCTACACGGTCAGCCTTGCCGGTTGCCGCGTTGAAGAGCGCAACGTTAGAAACCTGAATTGCAGCTTCTTTTTCAACGATGCCACCTGGTTGGTTCAGGGCCGGAACCGGCTTCTGATGTTTCTTAACCAGGTTGATACCTTCAACAATGATCTTGCCGGAAGACAGAACATTTTTTACTTTACCGCGCTTACCTTTATCTTTACCGGTTAACACGATAACTTCGTCATCACGACGGATTTTCGCTGCCATGATTCGCTCCTTAGAGTACTTCTGGTGCCAGAGAGATAATTTTCATGAACTTCTCATTACGCAGTTCACGAGTTACCGGCCCAAAAATACGCGTGCCGATTGGCTGCTCGCTGTTATTGTTTAAAATAACGCATGCATTACCATCGAAGCGAATGACAGAACCGTCCGGGCGACGAACACCCTTCCTGGTGCGCACCACTACCGCTTTCAGCACATCGCCTTTCTTCACCTTACCGCGAGGAATTGCTTCCTTGATGGTAATTTTGATGATGTCGCCGACGCCTGCGTAGCGACGGTGCGAGCCACCCAGAACCTTGATACACATTACGCGACGCGCGCCGGAGTTGTCGGCCACGGTCAGCATAGTCTGTTCTTGGATCATTTCAGTGCTCCGCTAATGTCAACTACTACTTCGGGACCTGAAATTCAGGTCGTTAAAAAGCCCCATAAACGAGGGCGCGGCATTATAACACCGGTTCCTGAATATGGGTAGAAAAAATAAACGGCTCATCGCTGAGCCGTTTATTTGTTTGAGAAGGCTTACTGTATTACAGAACCGCTTTCTCTACAACGCGAACCAGCGTCCAGGACTTAGTCTTGGACAGCGGACGGCATTCGCGGATTTCAACCACGTCACCGATACCGCATTCGTTGTTCTCGTCATGTACGTGCAGTTTGGTCGTACGCTTGATGAATTTCCCGTAGATCGGGTGCTTCACAACACGTTCGATGGCAACAACAATGGATTTCTCCATTTTGTCGCTGACAACGCGACCTTGCAGAGTACGGATTTTATCGGTCATTACGCACCCGCCTTCTGAGTCAGTAAAGTCTTAACACGTGCAACATCACGACGAACCTGCTTCAGCAGGTGAGTCTGTTGCAGCTGGCCACTTGCAGCCTGCATGCGCAGGTTGAACTGCTCACGCAGCAGGTTCAGCAGCTCGGTGTTCAGCTCTTCGACGCTCTTTTCACGCAGCTCTTTTGCTTTCATTACATCACCGTCTTAGTTACAAAGGTGGTTTTGATAGGCAGTTTTGCTGCTGCCAGCTTGAAGGCTTCACGGGCCAGCTCTTCAGGTACGCCGTCCATTTCATACAGGACTTTGCCTGGCTGGATCAAGGCAACCCAATACTCCACGTTACCTTTACCTTTACCCATACGCACTTCAAGCGGCTTTTCGGTGATCGGTTTGTCCGGGAATACGCGGATCCAGATCTTACCCTGACGCTTAACTGCACGGGTCATTGCACGACGTGCTGCTTCGATCTGACGGGCAGTCAGACGACCACGGCCAACAGCTTTCAGACCGAAAGTGCCGAAGCTAACATCCGTGCCCTGCGCCAGACCACGGTTGCGGCCTTTGTGCACTTTACGGAATTTTGTACGCTTTGGTTGTAACATCAGCGACTCTCCTTACTTACGGCCTTTACGCTGCTGCTTTTTAGGTTGAGCAGCCGGTTCCGGTTGTTCAACAGCAGCCATACCACCCAGGATCTCACCTTTGAAGATCCATACCTTAACGCCGATTACACCATAAGTGGTGTGCGCTTCAGAGGTGTTGTAGTCGATGTCAGCACGCAGAGTGTGCAACGGCACGCGACCTTCACGGTACCATTCGGTACGTGCGATCTCGGCGCCGCCCAGACGGCCGCTAACTTCAACTTTGATCCCTTTAGCGCCCAGACGCATTGCGTTCTGTACAGCACGCTTCATAGCACGACGGAACATCACACGACGCTCCAGCTGAGAAGTGATGCTATCAGCAACCAATTTTGCGTCCAGTTCAGGTTTACGAACTTCGGCGATATTGATCTGTGCAGGAACGCCAGCGATATCCGCTACGACCTTGCGCAGTTTTTCTACGTCTTCACCTTTCTTACCGATAACGATACCTGGGCGAGCGGTGTGAATGGTCACACGGATGCTCTTAGCAGGACGCTCGATAACGATACGAGATACAGACGCCTTAGCCAGTTCCTTAGTCAGGTACTGACGTACTTTAAAATCGCTGTCCAGGTTGTCAGCGAATTCTTTGGTGTTCGCAAACCAGGTTGAGTTCCATGGTTTTACAATACCCAGGCGAATACCATTAGGATGTACTTTCTGACCCATTGCTAGTCTCCAGAGTCTCAGCGATCGGACACAACCACAGTAATGTGGCTGGTGCGCTTCAGGATGCGATCTGCACGACCTTTTGCACGAGGCATAATGCGCTTCATGCTAGGGCCTTCGTCTACGAAGATTTTCGCGACTTTCAGATCGTCAATGTCAGCGCCATCGTTGTGTTCAGCGTTAGCAATGGCAGATTCCAGTACTTTCTTAACCAATACAGCCGCTTTCTTATTGGTGTAGGTCAGAATATCCAGAGCCTGCGACACTTTCTTACCGCGAATCAGGTCAGCAACAAGGCGAACCTTCTGAGCAGAAGAACGAGCATGGCGATGTTGAGCTAAAGTTTCCATCTCTTCCTCCTACCTTATTTCTTCTTCGCTTTTTTATCAGCAGCGTGGCCGCGATAAGTACGAGTCGGTGCGAATTCACCCAGTTTGTGGCCGACCATTTCGTCGGAAACAAAGACTGGAACGTGCTGACGACCATTATGGACAGCGATGGTCAAACCGATCATGTTAGGAAAGATCGTTGAACGACGGGACCAAGTGCGCAGGGGCTTCTTGTCACCGCTTTCCACCGCTTTCTCTACCTTCTTCAGCAAGTGCAGGTCAATAAAAGGACCTTTCTTGAGAGAACGTGGCATGGCTTATCCTCTAAAATTATTTGCTACGGCGACGTACGATAAATTTATCAGTACGCTTGTTGCTGCGGGTCTTCTTACCTTTGGTCTGCAGGCCCCACGGGGATACCGGGTGCTTACCAAAGTTACGACCTTCACCACCACCATGTGGGTGATCGACTGGGTTCATCGCGGTACCGCGAACGGTAGGACGAACACCACGCCAGCGAGCAGCACCTGCTTTACCCAGAACGCGCAGCATATGCTCAGCGTTGCCAACTTCACCCAGGGTAGCGCGGCAGTCAGCTTCGACTTTACGCATTTCACCGGAGCGCAGGCGCAGGGTAACGTAAGCACCATCACGAGCAACGATCTGCACGTAGGTACCAGCGGAACGAGCCAGCTGACCGCCTTTACCTGGTTTCATTTCTACGTTATGAACGGTAGAACCAACCGGGATATTGCGCATCGGCAGGGTGTTACCCGCTTTGATTGCAGCATCAACGCCAGACTGAATCTGGTCGCCAGCTTTCAGGCCTTTAGGGGCCAGGATGTAACGGCGTTCGCCATCTTTGTACAGAACCAGCGCGATGTTCGCGGAACGGTTCGGATCGTACTCAAGACGTTCAACAACTGCCGGGATACCATCTTTGTTGCGTTTAAAGTCAACAATACGGTATGCCTGCTTGTGACCACCACCGATATGACGGGTAGTGATACGACCATTGTTGTTACGGCCACCGGATTTGCTGTTTTTTTCCAGCAACGGAGCAAAAGGCTTGCCCTTG
Source organism: Cedecea sp. P7760 (assembly GCF_013386425.1). Classification (NCBI taxonomy): domain Bacteria; kingdom Pseudomonadati; phylum Pseudomonadota; class Gammaproteobacteria; order Enterobacterales; family Enterobacteriaceae; genus Cedecea; species Cedecea sp. P7760. Next base: position 22,419 of record NZ_JACARU010000053.1, read on the forward strand.
TGCAGCTCAGGGTTAACCACTTTAACTACGTGGCGACGACCCGGAGATGTCGGTTTACATTTAACAACTGCCATTGTCTTTCTCCTCCGACTTACTCAGCGCCGCCGACGAAGTCCAGATTCTGGCCTTCCTTCAGGGTGACGTAAGCTTTTTTCCAGTCGCTACGACGACCAACACGCTGTCCGTGACGTTTAGTTTTCCCTTTAACTACCAGGGTGTTAACGTCTTTAACTTCAACTTCGAACAGCTTCTGTACAGCAGCAACGATCTCTGCTTTGGTCGCGTCAGTCGCAACTTTGAGTACGATGGTGTTGGTTTTTTCCATCGCGGTAGACGCTTTTTCAGATACGTGCGGCGCGCGCAGTACTTTCAGCAGACGTTCTTCACGGATCATGCCAGCATCTCCTCAACTTGCTTAACTGCTTCCGCAGTCATAACGACTTTGTCGAAGGCGATCAGGCTAACTGGGTCGATTGCAGCTACATCGCGCACGTCAACCTTATGCAGGTTACGAGCGGCCAGGAACAGATTCTCATCCAGTTCACCGGTCACGATCAGCACATCTTCCAGAGCCATATCTTTCAGTTTCTGAGCAAGCAGCTTGGTTTTCGGTGCTTCAACAGAGAACTGTTCAACAACGATCAGACGATCCTGACGTACCAGTTCGGACAGGATGCTTTTCAGCGCGCCGCGGTACATCTTTTTGTTAACTTTTTGACTGTGGTCCTGCGGGCGAGCAGCGAAGGTTACGCCACCGGAACGCCAGATCGGGCTCTTGATAGAACCTGAACGCGCACGGCCGGTACCTTTCTGGCGCCACGGCTTTTTGCCGGAACCAGTTACTTCAGCACGGGTCTTCTGAGCACGAGTACCCTGACGGGCGCCTGCTGCATAAGCAACAACAACCTGGTGTACCAGCGCTTCGTTGAAGTCACGACCGAAGGTAGTTTCGGAAACAGTCAGCGCGCTTTGCGCGTCTTTCAATACTAATTCCATTGCTATCCCCTTACGCCTTCACAGCTGGTTTAACGATCAGGTCGCTACCGGTTGCACCGGGAACCGCACCTTTCACCAGCAGCAGGTTGCGCTCAGCGTCAACACGTACTACGTCCAGGCTCTGAACGGTTACACGTTCGTTACCCAGCTGGCCTGCCATTTTCTTGCCTTTGAACACTTTGCCCGGAGTCTGGTTCTGACCGATAGAACCCGGAACGCGGTGAGACAAGGAGTTACCGTGGGTAGCGTCCTGGGTACGGAAGTTCCAGCGCTTAACGGTACCTGCGAAACCTTTACCTTTAGAGGTACCGGTTACGTCAACTTTTTTAACTTCAGCAAACAGCTCAACGCTAATGTCCTGACCTACGGTGAACTCTTCGCCTTCAGCAAGACGGAATTCCCACAGACCACGGCCAGCTTCAACGCCAGCTTTAGCGAAGTGACCAGCTTCCGGCTTGGTTACACGGTTAGCTTTTTTAGCACCAGTGGTCACCTGAACAGCACGGTAGCCGTCGTTAGCCAGGTCTTTAACCTGAGTAACACGGTTTGCTTCTACTTCAATTACGGTTACTGGGATAGAAACGCCATCTTCAGTGAAGATACGGGTCATACCCACTTTTTTACCGACTAAACCAATCATTGTTTCAACCTCTCAATCGTCAATGACCTGATTAACCCAGGCTGATCTGCACGTCTACACCGGCAGCCAGATCCAGACGCATCAGAGCATCAACGGTTTTCTCAGTTGGCTCAACGATGTCAACCAGACGCTTGTGAGTGCGGATCTCGTACTGATCGCGCGCGTCTTTGTTGACGTGCGGGGAGATCAGAACGGTAAAGCGCTCTTTGCGGGTCGGCAGCGGGATCGGACCACGGACTTGCGCACCAGTGCGCTTAGCAGTCTCGACGATTTCCGCGGTTGATTGATCGATCAGACGATGATCAAACGCTTTAAGACGGATACGGATTCTTTGGTTCTGCATGAGACCAGAGCTCCAATTATTTTATAGACGAAAAAAATTACTACCCGCACCCATTACGATTGATGGGGGAGTGTAATCGTTCATACATAGTCCCCCAATTGGGGACATTGTTTGATAGCAACTGAATCACTTCTACTGACTGCTATCAGGGTTCATATTGAACCAGCTGTCTATTAAGACAGCCCGCGCATTATACGGGTTTCGAGTCAGCTTGCAAGCTATGTGGGTCGAAATTTCGCCGACATCCTCTATTTAGTTATCTCATGGCTCAGTAAACACAGTATACGGACACATTTGCGGGGCGCTTCGCAGCATCAAAAGCCTGGCTCGGGAGGGAGTAGGAGTGACCAACGCAACGGAGTAGCATCCGGCAGTTACATGCTAAGCCGAGGTACAAAGATGATTTCGACCGACATACAGTCCGTCCTGCCGGTAGCCGCGGCAACCGTGCTCTATTTCTGTTTTGCGCTTGCGCTAAGCATTATTGATTTCCGGACTATGCTGCTGCCTGACAGACTTACCCTTCCCCTGCTGTGGCTTGGGTTGCTTTTTCATAGTCTGGTGAATCCACATAATGTCTACCATGCCGTTTACGGTGCCGTAGCCGGCTATCTTTTTCTGTGGATTATTTTTCAGTTATTCCATTATGCGACGGGTAAGGAAGGGCTGGGCTATGGTGACTTCAAGCTGCTGGCCGCCATTGGTGCCTGGAACACCTGGCAAAATTTGCCGCTCGTTATCACGGTCGCTTCGTTACTGGGCCTTATTTTTGCCGGGGCACTTTATCTGTTCAAACGCTGCAGGATCGTAGAAATGCCTTTTGGTCCCTGGCTGGCCATTGCAGGCTGGGGAAATTTTGTCTGGCGGGTATTTGGGTAAGAAGAGAGGAGAAGACAGAGGAAAACCCTCTGTCTTAGCAGGGTTGGGGTCACTCTTCGCGTATCTGCGCCTGCAGATAGTTCTGGATACCCAATTTTTGAATCAAATCCAGTTCAGTTTCGAGCCAGTCGATATGGCCTTCTTCATCGGCCAGAATTTCAATCATCAGATCGCGACTGACGTAGTCATGAACTTTGTCGGCATAGGCGATGGCTTCGCGCAGGTCCTTAGCACCATCCAGCTCCAGCTTCAGGTCAGAACGAAGCATCTCTTCGACATCTTCACCGATGCCAAGCTTGCCAAGATCCTGCAGGTTTGGAATGCCTTCGAGAAAAAGAATACGCTCGATGTACCTATCGGCGTGCTTCATTTCATCGATTGACTCATGATACTCGACGTCATTAAGACGTTTTAATCCCCAGTTTTTAAACATACGGGCATGCAGAAAATACTGGTTAATCGCGACAAGCTCGTTTCCCAATAATTTATTGAGATAATTTATTATCTTAACATCACCTTTCATTTTGACATCCTCCGCTTCCACTTATTGAAGCGTAGATGTCGCGGGGTGTAAGTCAAAAAAATGAGCGTGTTTTAAGCGATCTCTTTAAATTCCGGGATCTGCATCAGTTCATCTTGCATAATTTCGCGGGCCTGACGAACGCACTTACCGCATTGATTACCAACCGGGATAAACTTCCTAAGCTGCTGAAAAGACTGGGGATGGTGTTGTCTCACCGCCTGACGAATTGTCTTATCACTGACACCATTACACAAGCAAACGTACATGATCACTCCCGCTCAAAAACTGCGCAAATTGTAAATGAGAATGATTGGCTTTACAAGGGATCGGGCGAGGTAGAATGTAGAGAATGGTAATCAAATGCAAAAACGGGCGCCAACGGCTAACAGGCAAGCCTTTACGTTGTGCAAAGCTGCCTTCCGTTTTCGTCAACGCTGGTTTTTGGGCATAAAAAAGGGCATCCGAAGATGCCCTTTCCATTATTGCATTAAAGTATCAGAGGATTAGCTCAGAACTTTAGCAACAACACCAGCGCCAACGGTACGGCCGCCTTCACGGATTGCGAAACGCAGACCGTCGTCCATCGCGATTGGGTGGATCAGGGTAACAACCATTTTGATGTTGTCGCCTGGCATTACCATCTCTACGCCTTCTGGCAGTTCGATGGTACCGGTCACGTCAGTTGTACGGAAGTAGAACTGTGGACGGTAGCCTTTGAAGAACGGAGTATGACGGCCGCCTTCGTCTTTGGACAGGATGTACACTTCAGATTCGAACTTGGTGTGCGGCTTGATAGAGCCTGGCTTAGCCAGAACCTGACCACGTTCGATTTCTTCACGTTTGATACCACGCAGCAGAACACCAACGTTCTCACCAGCACGGCCTTCGTCCAGCAGTTTGCGGAACATTTCAACGCCGGTACAGGTAGATTTCGCAGTATCTTTGATACCAACGATTTCTACTTCTTCGCCCACTTTAACGATACCGCGCTCTACACGACCGGTAACAACGGTACCACGGCCGGAGATGGAGAATACGTCTTCGATTGGCAGCAGGAACGGCAGGTCGATTGCACGTACTGGTTCTGGGATATAGGAATCCAGGAAGCCAGCCAGTTCAACGATTTTAGCTTCCCACTCTGCTTCGCCTTCCAGCGCTTTCAGAGCAGAACCACGGATGATTGGAGTGTCATCGCCCGGGAAGTCGTACTGAGACAGAAGTTCACGAACTTCCATTTCAACCAGCTCCAGCAGCTCTTCGTCATCAACCATGTCGCATTTGTTCAGGAACACGATGATGTAAGGAACGCCAACCTGACGACCCAGCAGGATGTGCTCACGGGTCTGAGGCATAGGGCCGTCAGTCGCAGCAACAACCAGGATAGCGCCGTCCATCTGAGCAGCACCGGTGATCATGTTTTTCACGTAGTCGGCGTGCCCTGGGCAGTCAACGTGCGCGTAGTGACGAGTCGGGGTGTCGTATTCAACGTGGGAAGTGTTGATGGTGATACCACGAGCTTTTTCTTCTGGTGCGTTATCGATCTGGTCGAATGCACGAGCAGAACCACCGTAGGTTTTAGCCAGAACGGTAGTGATTGCAGC
>NZ_JACARU010000054.1:0-37977 GCF_013386425.1 Cedecea sp. P7760
ACCCAGGACTGGGAGATAAAACGGAGGTCTGCCGCTTCAGCGGTCGATTTATTTGGCCGGGAGTCCGGGGTCTCGGGGAAGTGACGGTGACTTCCCCGAGTCGTTCACAAGTTCTGTGGTGACATATGAAACAGGATTGAAAGTGAACGGAACCCTGGCCGACTCTTCATAATCGTAAATATTTTGACTAATAGACCTATGCCGGGCGATGTGAAAGCATTAACCGCGTAGCGGATCGGCCTTCGCCAGACGGGCATCCTCGGCCTGACAAACGGCAGCGGTAAAGATAACGTCGGTAGAAGAGTTCAGCGCGGTTTCACAGGAATCCTGCAATACGCCAATGATGAAGCCTACCGCCACCACCTGCATGGCAATCTCATTCGGGATGCCAAACATGCCGCAGGCCAGCGGGATCAGCAACAGCGAACCGCCCGCCACACCAGAAGCCCCACAGGCGCAAAGTGAAGCCACCACGCTCAGCAGCAGCGCGGTGGGCAGATCCACCGGTACGCCCAGCGTGTGCACTGCAGCCAGCGTCAGCACCGTAATCGTTATTGCGGCCCCGGCCATATTGATGGTTGCTCCCAGCGGAATCGACACTGAATAAGTATCACGATCCAGGTTCATCTTCTGGCACATGCTCATGTTGACCGGAATGTTCGCCGCCGAGCTGCGGGTAAAGAACGCGGTCACGCCGCTCTCGCGCAGGCAGGCCAGCACCAGCGGATACGGGTTACGGCGAGTGGTGATAAACACCAGCAGCGGGTTGATGATCAGCGCCACGCCGAACATGCAGCCCAGCAGCACCAGCAGCAGCTGGGCGTAGCTCCAGAGCGTGGAGAAACCGGTCGTGGCGAGCGTAGAGGCGACCAGGCCGAAGATCCCGATTGGCGCAAAGCGGATCACCACCTTCACGATAAAGGTCACCGCGTCAGACAAATCGTTCACCAGGCTTTTGGTGGTTTCGCTGCCGTGGCGCAGGGCAAAGCCCAGGCCAACGGCCCATACCAGAATGCCGATGTAGTTGGCGTTCAGCAGGGCGTCTATCGGGTTGGCAATCGTGCTCATCAGCAGGCCGTGTATCACTTCGACGATCCCTGACGGCGGCGAAATATCCGTGGCGCTGCTGGTCAGGTGAAGCGTGGAAGGGAACATAAAGCTAACGACGACCGCCGTCAGCGCGGCGGAGAACGTGCCCAGCAGGTACAGCACCAGAATTGGGCGGATATTGGTTTTTTGGCCGTGCTGGTGGTTAGCGATAGAAGCCATCACCAGCGTAAGGACCAGCACCGGCGCCACGGCTTTGAGCGCGCCGACGAACAGCGTCCCGAGCAGGCCGGTTGCCACGGCGGCGGGTTTGGAGACCAGCGCGAGCACAATGCCCAGCACCAGGCCAACGAGAATTTGTTTTACGAGGCTGCCGCGGGCAAAGCGCTGCAGTAATCCAGAAGCTTGCGAACTCATGAATACCTTCCTGTGTGTCAGTGATGTCGTTCCGTTCCGCGTGCGCAGTGGGCTGCGTCTGGGCGGTTGTAAGAAAATGTGTTTGCCCGCTGAGTATAAGGAAAAGCGGTAAAGGAAAAAGCATTTCAAGCTGGAATTGCGTTCAGCGTTAGATTTCGCAACTGATCATTAACATTCATGTGACATATTCAGCAATTTGGGACGATGGCGGTTTGCCAGAATGAAAAAGGGGCATTACGCCCCTTTTTTACGGTGAGATGTTGGCTTACTCCGCCGGCTTCTTCTGGTCGTTACGGTGGTTTACCCAGGCGTTGATAATCAGCGTACCCGCCAGAATACCGCCCACCACGCCCAGCGAAACGGCGATTGGGATATGGTAGAAATCGACGATCAGCATCTTGATGCCGATAAACACCAGGATAACCGACAGGCCATACTTCAGCATTGAGAAGCGTTCTGCCACGCCGGCCAGCAGGAAGTACATGGCGCGCAGGCCGAGGATGGCGAACAGGTTAGACGTCAGCACGATGAACGGATCGGTGGTCACCGCGAAGATTGCCGGAATGCTGTCTACCGCGAAAATCACATCGCTCAGCTCCACCAGAATCAGCACCAGCAACAGCGGCGTAGCGTACAGCAGGCCGTTCTGGCGGACGAAGAAACGTTCGTTCTCGATCTTATCGGTCATGCGCAGGTGGCCGCGCAGCCAGCGCACCAGCGGCTTGTCGCCGATACCGGTGTCATCTTCCTTCGCCAGCGCCATCTTAATCCCGGTAAACAGCAGGAAGGCGCCAAACACATACAGCAGCCATTCGAACTGGGTAATCAGCCAGCTGCCGCCGAAGATCATGATGGTTCTCAGCACGATAGCGCCAAGCACGCCGTAGACCAGCACTCGCCGCTGCAGCGCGGCAGGCACGGCAAAATAGCTGAACAGCATCAGCCAGACGAAGACGTTATCGACCGCAAGGGCTTTTTCAATCAGATAACCGGTGAGGAAGGCCAGCGCCTGAGTGTCCGCCACTTCGCGGCCAGCGGTGCCGCTGAGATACCACCAGAAGGCGAGGTTAAACAGCAGGGAAAGTGAAACCCAGACCAGCGACCAGACGGCCGCCTGTTTCATTGACATGGTTTGCGAGCCACGGCGGCCCTGAACCAGGAGATCGATCGCCAGCATGATGGCGACCACGACGGCGAAGCTGCCCCAGAGCAGCGGAGTACCGACAGTATGCATAATGAGATTCCTTGAAAACAAAAACGGCTAACATCAGAAGACGCCAGCCGCTTTCGCTTGCAACAGGGATCTCGCCTTCCGGCAAGGTCTCACTTACGACGTTTTAACGTCGCCCGGCAACCGGATGCTTTCGCATCGTAATGACGATTAACCGGCAATGAAGTTACTCCCCTTTGCAGGTAACAAAATATGACAAGCAACGGCTTTGGTCAATATTTTGTTACCTGGTTTTCTGCAAAATTCATTATGCCGTGGCCTGCTGGCTCACATCGTCCGCCGGGAACTTAACCCCTGTCTGGCGGCGAATTTCGGTCGCCAGCGCCGACGTGATGCGCGATGTCACCAGCCCGGCGTGATTGACCTCATTCTCTTCCACCAGGCGGGCAAACGTCTCCGCTTCGTACAGCATAGTATTGATATGCTGCGGCAGCGTCAGATCCTGCGGTTTGCCGCCGCGCGGAATAAATGTGACGCGCTGGCATTCGGAAATTTTTTCAATCACCAGCGAACCGGCTTCGCCCTGAATTTCGCTTGGGATCGTCGAGTCGCTCACTTTGGAGTGCATCAGGGTGACGTCGAAATCGCCGTAGTTCAGCTGAACGGTGCCGTGAGCGTCCACGCCGCTGTCCAGCAGGGAAGCCGTGGCGTGAACGGAGTGCGGTTCACCCCACAATGCAGCCGCCGAGGCCAGCACGTAGAAGCCGATGTCCATGATGGAGCCGTTGGAAAACGCCGGATTAAAGGTGTTTGGGTTTTCACCGTCCAGGTAGCGCTGGTAGCGCGAAGAATACTGGCAGTAGTTGAGCAGCACCTTGCGGATTTTCCCCACCTTCGGCAGCGCCTGCTGCAGCGCGATAAAGTTTGGCAGGCTGGCGGTTTTAAACGCCTCGAACAGCACCACCTGGTTTTCACGGGCGCAGGCGATAGCCGCTTCGACTTCCGCAAGATTAGACGCCAGCGGCTTCTCGCAGATAACGTGTTTTTTGTGGCAGAGGAACAGCAGGCTCTGCGGGCCGTGCAGCGAGTTCGGGCTGGCGATGTACACCGCGTCGATGACATCGCTCTTCGCCAGCTCGTCCAGCGAAGTAAACAGGTGCTCGACCGGGTAATCGTTGGCGAAGGCCTGCGCCTGCTCCAGGCTACGGGAATACACCGCGGTCAGCTTATATTTGCCGCTCTCATGGGCGGCATCCACGAACTGGCGGGTTATCCAGTTGGTTCCAATCACAGCGAAACGTATCATAAACGAGTGCATTCTCCGGAAGTCGATAATCAATAAGTCAGGGAGCTAATCAGGCCGCGCCGCTAAGCGCCAGCTGCGTAAGCCAAAGTCGTGTATCGAATTCTAACTGGTGATACTGCGGTTCCATATGACAGCACAAGGAGTAAAACGCTTTGTTGTGATCCTTCTCCTTAAGATGCGCCAGCTCGTGGACCACAATCATACGTAGAAAGGCTTCGGGCGCAGTGCGAAACACCGTCGCCACGCGAATTTCCGCCTTGGCTTTCAGCTTATTGCCCTGCACGCGTGAAATGGCGGTATGCAGCCCGAGCGCGTTGTTCAGCACGTGAATTTTGCTGTCATAAGCGACTTTATTTATCGGCGGTGCGTTGCGCAGAAACTGGCTTTTCAACTCCTGAGTGTAGGCATAAAGCGCTTTATCGGTCGCGATGTTGTGCCCCTGCGGGTAGCGCTTTTCCAGCACTTCGCCGAGGCGCTGCTCGCGAATCAGGGTGCGCACCTGCGAGAGCAAATGCTCCGGATAACCGCTTAAATAAATCAGTTCGCTCATGCTTGTCTCAGGTTGAGGGAAAAAAAGGTATACTCTCGCCCCCGCTATGGGGATATCACCAAACTTTACCATCCAGGAGGGCCGATGAGCCAATTAGACAACGGTTTTCGTTCACTGACGCTGAAGCGTTTTCCGGAAACGGACGACGTTAACCCGCTGCAGGCGTGGGAAGCGGCAGATGACTACCTGTTGCAGCAGGTAGACGAACTTGAGCCAGTCGGCCCCGTTCTTGTTCTTAACGACACGTTCGGTACGCTGGCCTGCGTGCTGGCCGAGCACAAGCCATACAGCATTGGCGACTCGTACCTAAGCGAGCTGGCAACGCGTGAAAACCTGCGCGAGAACGACATTCCGGAAAACAGCGTCACCTTCCTCGACAGCACCGCGGCTTACCCGCAGGCGCCGGGGCTGGTGCTGATTAAAATTCCTAAAACGCTGGCATTGCTTGAGCAGCAGCTGCGCGCGCTACGTAAAGTAGTGACGCCGGAAACCCGCATTATCGCGGGCGCGAAAGCGCGTGACATTCATAACTCTACGCTTGAGCTGTTTGAAAAGATTTTAGGGCCAACCACCACCACGCTTGCATGGAAAAAAGCGCGCCTGGTTAACCCGACCGTCACTAAGCCGGCGCTGGCCGACGCGCCGGAGACGCTGAGCTGGAAGCTGGAAGGGACAGAGTGGACCATTCACAACCACGCGAACGTCTTCTCCCGTACCGGGCTGGATATCGGCGCACGTTTCTTCCTTGAGCATTTGCCGTCCGATCTGGAAGGTGAGATTGTCGATCTCGGCTGTGGCAACGGGGTGATTGGCCTGACGCTGCTGGAGAAAAACCCGCTGGCGCAGGTGGTATTTGTGGACGAATCGCCGATGGCCGTCGCGTCCAGCCGCCTGAACGTTGAAACCAACCTGCCGGGCGATATCGACCGTTGCGAGTTTATGATCAATAACGGGCTGTCCGGCGTGGAGCCGTTCCGCTTCAATGCGGTACTGTGCAACCCGCCTTTCCACCAGCAGCACGCGCTTACCGATCAGATTGCGTGGGAGATGTTCCACCACGCTCGCCGCTGCCTGAAAATCAACGGCGAGCTGTACATCGTGGCCAACCGTCACCTCGACTACTTCCGCAAGCTGAAGAAGATCTTCGGTAACTGCACCACGGTTGCGACGAACAGCAAGTTCGTGGTGCTCAAAGCGGTGAAGTTAGGCCGTCGGAGCTAAATCTCCAGCGCTAAACGGGTGCCCTGCGCGATAGCTCGTCGGGCATCCAGCTCCATTGCCACATCGGCCCCGCCAATCAAATGCACGGTTTTGCCCATGGCCTGTAGCGGCTCCTGCAGCTCGCGGCGCGGGTTCTGCCCGGCACAAATAATCACGTTATCCACTTCCAGCAGCTGCGGCTCTCCGCCTATGGTGATGTGCAGCCCGGCATCGTCAATGCGTTCGTAGCTTACGCCCGCCAGCATTTTCACGCCGCGAGCCAGCAACGTGGCGCGGTGGATCCAGCCGGTGGTTTTGCCCAGACCCTCGCCCGGCTTGCTGGTTTTACGCTGCAGCAGGAAAATACTGCGCGGGCTTTTATGCAGATTCGGCCCTTCAGGGCGCAGGCCGCCAGAGGTTTGCAGGCTGGTATCAATCCCCCATTCCACGCAGAACTCGGCGATGCTCTGGCTGGTGGATGCACCCTCCTGGCTCAGGTACATCGAAGTATCAAAGCCAATGCCGCCCGCACCAATCACCGCCACGCGCTTGCCCACCGGCGCTTTGTCGCGCAATACGTCGATATAGCTCAGCACCTTCGGATGCCCGATGCCCTCAATCTCCGGCAGGCGCGGCTCAATGCCGCAGGCCAGTACCACCTCGTCGTAGCCGCTCAGCTTCTCCGGCTCAACGTATTGATTAAGGCGAACGTCCACGCCGGTGATGTCCAGCATCCGGCGGTAGTAGCGCAGCGTTTCGAAAAACTCCTCTTTGCCGGGGATCTGTTTGGCGATATTAAACTGCCCTCCGATCTCTGCCGCGGTGTCAAACAGAGTGACGCTATGGCCGCGCCCGGCGGCGTTAACCGCAAAGGCCAGCCCGGCAGGGCCCGCGCCAACAACCGCGATGCGCTTAGTTTGCGCCGCGGGCACAACGGGCATTTTGGTTTCATGGCAGGCGCGCGGGTTGACCAGGCAGGAGGTCACTTTCCCGGCGAAAATCTGATCCAGGCAGGCCTGGTTGCAGCCGATGCAGGTATTGATTTCATCTGCCCGGTTTGCGGCGGCCTTGGAGACAAATTCAGGGTCGGCGAGGAAAGGCCGAGCCATCGACACCATATCCGCATCGCCGTCGGCCAGAATTTGCTCGGCGGTTTCCGGGGTGTTGATTCGGTTAGTCGTCACCAGCGGCAGCGCAACGTGGCCCTTCAGCTTTTTGGTTACCCAGCTAAACGCGCCGCGCGGCACGGATGTAGCAATGGTAGGAATACGGGCTTCATGCCAGCCGATGCCGGTATTAATTAGCGTCGCGCCAGCTTTTTCTATCGCTTTGGCGAGCGTCACGGCCTGGTCAAAGTTGCCGCCGCCTTCCACCAGGTCGAGCAGCGACAGGCGATAGATAATAATAAATTCTTTGCCAACCCGTTCCCGCACGGCACGGACGACCTCAACGGCAAAGCGCATTCTGCGCTCGTAGTCACCGCCCCATTCGTCGTCGCGCTGGTTAGTCCGCACCGCTAAAAACTGGTTAATCAGATAGCCTTCCGAACCCATGACCTCCACGCCGTCATACCCGGCTTCCCGCGCAAGGCTCGCGCAGTGGGCGAAGTCCTCAATCAGCGTTAAGACTTCTTCGTGGCTCAGCTCGTGAGGTTTAAACGGGTTGATCGGCGCCTGAATGGCCGAAGGCGCGACCAGCTTAGGCTGATAGCTGTAGCGGCCGGTATGCAGGATCTGCAGGGCAATTTTGCCGCCTTCACGGTGAACCGCATCGGTCACAAGCTGGTGATGCGCCAGCTGGCTTTTATCGTTCAGTACCGCACCGTGGGCGATGGTCACGCCGGAGGCCGAAGGGGCAATCCCGCCGGTGACAATCAGCGCCACGCCGTGGCGGGCACGCTCGGCATAGAAAGCCGCGAGGCGCTCTGCGCCGTCCGGCAGCTCTTCCAGCCCGGTGTGCATCGAGCCCATCAGCACGCGGTTTTTCAAAGTGGTGAAGCCAAGATCCAGCGGGGCAAGCAGCGACGAGTAGCTCATAATCGGTTCCAAAATGTATACCCGTCATACTTCAAGCTGCAGGGGTGTTGGCTGCACTCCTGAACCCCAGTCACTTACTTTATGTAAGCTCCTGGGGATTCACTCACTTGCCGCCTACCTGCAACTCGAATTATCCAGGGTAACGAATTATTTTTATGTGGTCGGATGAGTTCTAATTTAGCCGTCGCGGAGCAAAAGGGAAAAGGGGAGTGCGGCGAATGTGATGAGAGTCATATTCCCGCCTCCCCGAAGGCAAAATCAGGCGCGAGCCTCCTTCAGCAGCTTCTGAATAATCTGCTCTTGCTGTTCGTAGTTGCCCTCGCCGAAGGAGACATTGCGCAGCTGTCCGCGAGCGTCGAAATAATAATGGGCTGGCCAGTACTGGTTACCGAAGGCGTTCCAGATCTGATAGTTGTTGTCGGTGACGACCGGGTAAGGCAGTTGCCATTTGCCCACCGCCTTTTTCACCGAATCGAGATCTTTCTCCCACGGGTACTCCGGCGTATGCACACCAATCACCACCAGGCCCTGATCTTTATACTTGTTGGCCCATTCGCGGACGTGCGGCAGCGCGTGCTGGCAGTTAATGCAGTCGAAGGTCCAAAAATCGATAAGCACGACTTTGCCTTTTAGCGCCTCTGGCGTCAGCGGCGGGCTGTTAATCCAGGCTGTTCCTCCGGAAAACGGCGGCATCGCGCTGGTAGGTGCGGTATCCGCGATGGGCTGTAGCTTCGGTGCTGACGCAGCGGTTGGGGAAAGCGCCAGCAGGTGCTGCTCCAGCTTCGCGCCGAAGCCGTTGGCATTTTGCAGCATCGCCGTGGTGCCGGAGGCGATAAACGCCACGGTGGCCAGCATTGCTACGCCCGCCACACGCCGAAGCTGCGCCATCAGCGCCATTTTCTCACGCAGGCGAGCCAGCAGCCGGTGACCGCAGAACCACAGCAGCGCCAGCATCAGCGCGCAGCCGCTGCCGTAGGCCGCCAGCAGCAGGCCGGTGGTTACCGCCGAAGAGCCGGACAGGCTGATGCCGAGAATGGCCCCCAAAATCGGTCCGGCGCAGGGAGACCAGAGCAGCCCCACTGCAAGCCCCGCCAAAAAAGCGGACAGCATGCCGCGAGCGCGGTTGCTTTGGTTATTGATAGCGTTCCCCAACTGCACCGCAGGCCGCATCAGGCGTTCGGCAAGCACGGGGAAGATAAGCGTCAACGCGGCAAGCGCCAGCATCGCCAGCGCAATCCAGCGGCCAACCAGCGTGGCCTGCACGATCCACTCCCCGGCAGCGCCAACCAGCAAAGCGACGGCGGTAAACATGGCCACCATGCCGGCAAGCAGGGCGATGATTTGGCGTTTTTGACCGCGAAATGCGGCGAAAAGCAGGGGAATGACGGGCAGCGTACAGGGGCTTAATAAACTGAGCATTCCGCCAAGAAAGGCAATCAGAACGGGCATAACACACCTCACGGTTACAGGATGATTTCTGGGTATTTAACCCGCCTGATGTGTTCGTGATGTGTGGGAAAACCGTCCTGATTGTCAGTTTGTTTGTCGGCCGCTTAGCCGCATACAGAGCGATACAATCAGAAGACAGGCAGCGTGATGCCGGCCTTCAGCCCGCCCTGCGGCTGGTTGGTGAGCGTTAACTTTCCACCAAGCTGACCGACAAGCTGGGCGGCAATCGCCAGACCAAGCCCGGTGCCGCCGGTGTCGCGGTTTCTGGAGCTTTCCACGCGGTAAAAAGGCTGTAACACGGCGCCCAGCTCCTCTTCGGGGATCCCAGGGCCGTTATCGGTAACCGTCAGCGTGACCTGGTTTGCTTCTTTGCTCAGGCTGACGTCAGCGGCGGTGCCAAACTTCAGCGCATTATCCAGCAGATTGGTCAGGATGCGGCGCAGCGCCTGGGGGCGAGTTGAAAGAGGAAGCGCCGCCTCCGGGGCAGTAAACGCCACCGCTTTGCCGACGTCCTGATAGTCGCAGGCAATGCTGTCCACAAAAGCCCGAAGCTCAAGGCGCTGCGGCGTTTCTTCCAGGCTTTCTGACGACCGCGCATAGGCGATTCCCTCGCGGACCAGATGCGTCATGTTATCCAAATCCTGCATCAGTTTGTCGCGCAGCTCCGGCTCATCGCTCATCTCAAGGCGAAGCTTCATGCGGGTAATCGGCGTCTGCAGGTCATGTGAAATAGACGCCAGGATCTGAGTGCGCTCTTTCAGGTGCCCCTGGATCCTGGCCTGCATCGCGTTAAACGCTTTTGCCGCGTGTTCAACCTCAATCGGGCCGCTTTCCTGCATCGCCGTCGGACTTGTGCTGGCCGGCTCCAGCGCTTCAACGGCGCGGGTAAAGCGGGTAAACGGCAGTACCACCTGGCGCACGGCAAACCAGGCACAAAGCGCCAGCAGCACCAGCTGAATAGCAATCACCACCGGCAGCCAGCTTTCAATCGGCGGCATACGCGGCGTAAGGTCGATGGTCAGCGGCGAGCCGTCGGCCAGCGTCAAATGGGCCTGAATATGGGAACGCATGCCGGGAATGGCGGTGAAAGTCAGCCTGTAGCGCTCGCCCAGCGCCTCTTTCAGCGAAGCAATGGCATCTTTCGAACGTTCGTCGGCAGGCGGCTTTCCTGGCGTACCAGGGCCAAGAATATAGTGATAATTTTCCCGGGCGAGCCTGTCCAGCCAGGCGGGGCGCTCATTGGCCGGTAGCTTGTCGAGGATCGCCACGCTGGTGGAAACGTTGTTTTGCAGGTTATCCAGCATCACGCTGCGGGCGCTGTTCATTCGCTCAAGAGTGGTCAGCGCCAGGGTCAGGCCGTTAGCCAGCAGCAGGCCGACGAGAACGATGAGAAACAGCCGGGACAGCAGGGAGCGGGGCCACAGCCTCATTCTCGCGCCTCAACGATGGTGACGGGCATGGAAAGTACATAGCCTTCGCTACGCACGGTTTTGATGTAGGCAGGAGTCCGCGCATCCTCGTTTAAGCGCTGGCGCACGCGGCTGACCAGCAAATCGATCGAGCGCTCGAACAGCTCGGCATCGCGGCCCTGAGTCAGATTTAGCAGCTGATCGCGCGTCAGCACGCGCTGCGGGTGATCCAAAAACACGCGCAGCAGGCGGTATTCCGCGCCGCTCAGCGCAACGATCGTGCCCTGTAAATCAATCAAGTGGCGAGCGGAAGTATCCAGCTTCCACTCGCCGAAAGCGATGATCCTGCCCGCTTCGGTCACCTGCAAATTGGGCGGCAACGCGCGGAAGCGGCGGAGGATCGCTTTGATCCGCGCCAGCAGCTCGCGGGCGACAAAAGGCTTAACCACGTAGTCATCTGCACCCATCTCCAGGCCGAGGATCCTGTCGGTATCTTCGTTTCTGGCGGTCAGCATCAGGATCGGCAAGTCTTTATGTTTATCGCTGCGCAGCTGGCGGCAGAGCGTCAGCCCGTCGTCGCCGGGCATCATCACGTCCAGCACCACTAAGTCGACGTGCTGCTTGTCCAGCACGGCACGCATCTCCTTGCCGTTTGCCGCGCCGCTTGCCCGGTAGCCTGATTTTTCCAGATAGCTGACGATAAGCTCGCGAATATCGCGGTCGTCGTCCACCACGAGAATATGATCGATGTGTTCCACCTGGGGCTCCCGGCGCTAAAAGTGAAGGCTAAAACTAGCATAGCTTTTTTACTACAGCTTACCGGCATCTACTACTGCCTTCACAAACGCTTCCGGCGCTTCCTGCGGTGGGTTGTGGCCTATATTGCCGCTGAAGGTGCGGTGTTCATACTTGCCGGTAAATTTCGCGGCATACGCTGCCGGTGCAGGATGTGGTGCCCCGTTATTGTCGCCTTCAATCGTGATGCTCGGTACGGTGATGTTCGGCAGTGCGGCCAGCTTTTTCTCATCCGCCGCGTATTTCTGCTCGCCGTTTTCCAGCCCCTGACGCCAGCGATAGTTGCTTAGCGTAATGGCGACGTGATCCGGGTTATCCAGCGATTTGGCGCTGGTATTGAAGGTTTCGTCGCTGAACTTCCAGCCCGGCGAAGCCTGCTGCCAGATCAATCTGGCGAACTCATGGGTATTCTTCTCGTAGCCTGCCGCGCCGCGTGGGGTGGCGAAATAGAACTGATACCACCATTGCAGCTCGGCCTGCGGCGGCAGCGGTTTTTTCCCCGCTTCCTGGCTGCTAATCAGATAGCCGCTGACCGACACCAGCGCTTTGACGCGCTCCGGGTGCAGTGCCGCCACGATATCCGCCGTGCGTGCGCCCCAGTCATACCCGCCGAAAATGGCCTGTTTGATATGTAATGCGTCCAACAGCGCAACCGTATCCTGAGCCAGCGCGGCAGGCTCGCCGTTGCGCGGCGTGGAAGGGGAAAGGAAGCGAGTGCTGCCGAAGCCGCGCAGGTTAGGCACGATAACCCGGTAGCCCTGCTTTGCCAGCTCCGGTGCTACCGTATCAAAACTGTTGATGTCATAGGGCCAGCCGTGCAGCAGCACAACCGGCTGCCCGTCTTTTGGGCCGAGATCGACATAGCCGACGTTAAGCACGCCTGCGTTAATCTGTTTTATCTGATTAGCATCGAAACCCGCCGCTTCCGCCTGGCAGGCGAAAACCACCGAGAGGGAAAGTGGAGCAATCAGCGCAGACAGGGTGAATTTGTTGAACATGATGTTTTCTCCGAAGCCGTTATAAAGTGTTCGGCTATCACATCATGGGAATGTAGGCAGCGTGTTTCCCAATCAGCCCTTTTTGCATGACGGCGTATCTGTCTATACCGGAGATACAGTGTGATACAAAGCGGTTTTACCCTCACCCTGGCCCTCTCCCTGAAAGGGAGAGGGGATAAAAAATGTTCTCAGTCCCCTGTTTTCCCCTCGCCCCTGAAAGGGAGAGGGGAAACGAAGGTTTCATGTTGTTTGTTTTCCCCCTCGCCCCTTTGGGGAGAGGGCCGGGGTGAGGGGATAAATTACCCTACAACCCTTGGTGCAAGCCCCGGCGCCTGCCACATCGATGTCGTCAGGCCGCTGTCCACCAGCGTTAACTGGTCGGCATACACCTTTTGCCACTTGCGCTTCATCTCGTCGTAAAGCTCACGGTGCGCCGGGTTCGGCGTGAACTCCCGCTGCCATTGCACAAGGCGCTCGCCGGTATTGGCCAGCGAATCGAAAATCCCGGCACCAACGCCTGCGGCAATGGCACAGCCCAACGCCGTTGCCTCTTTCACTACCGGAACACGTACCGGCAGGCCGGTGACATCGCTGAGGATCTGGCTCCACAGCGCGCCTTTTGAGCCCCCACCTGCAAAAACGAGCGAGTCGAACTTCACGCCAGAAAAGCCGGAAATCTGCTCCAGGTTACAGGCGGAGACAATCGCCGCGTTTTCCTCTAAGGCGCGAAATAGCGTGGCTTTGTTGCACTTCTCAGGGTCAATGGAAAGGTTAATGAATGACGGTGCGGCGTGGTACCACTGCTTGAAATGCATGGCGTCGGAGAAAATTGGCATCACGCCGTGGGAGCCCGCGGGCACGCGGCCTGCCATCTCTTCCATCAGCGCGTAGGTATCCACGCCGAGGCGCCCGGCAAGCAGCTTTTCTTCCGCGCAAAAGGCGTCCCGGAACCAGCGCATCGTCAGGCCGGTAAAGAAGCTGATCGACTCCGCTTGCACCATGTTGTGAATTACGTGCGGGTTAATGCGGATGTTCATATCTGGATCGGTTTTGATTGCCGGCAGGTTGACTACCTGCTGCCAGAACGTGCCGCCCAGCACCGCCGTTTGCCCGGCCCTGACGATGCCCAGCCCCAGGCAGCCCAGCTGAACGTCGCCGCCGCCCATCACCACCGGCGTGCCTTTCTGCAGCCCACTTTCTTCGGCAGCCTGCTGCGTTACGCTGCCCAATAAGGTGCCGGTTTCTTTCACCGGAGAAAGTATGTCGGCACGTAGCCCTGCCATATCGAGCAGAGCAGGGCGCCAGTCGCGGGTCGCCAGGTCCAGCATGCCGGTGGTGCCGGCGTTAGAAGGGTCAACCGCCAGCTCGCCGGAAAGTTTGGCGGCCAGCCAGTCGCTAATCATCGTGATGGTGGCCGCTTTACGATAGATGTCCGGGCGATGGTGCGCCAGCCATAGCAGGCGCGGCATGGCGCTTAACGCCAGCGTCTGGCCTGAAACGTGGTACACCTCAGACTCGAACTGAAAGTTATGGATCTCCTTAAGCTCGCTGACCTCGCGGCTGGCGCGGGCATCCACGTTAGCGCAGGCCCAGACGGGCTCGCCGCTGCGATCGTAAAGGACGATCCCTTCCCGCATCGAGCAGCAGGAGACGGCGCTTATTGCCGAAGACGAGAGATTTGCCTTGTGCAGGGCCTCGTGGATGCAGCGGCAGGCGAGCTGCCAGTTGACGGTGAGATCGAATTCCATCGATCCCGGTACGTCGGTCACGCTGAGATGCTTCCATTCGGCCTGGCCAACGGCGATTTGCTGGCCCGATGTATCGAAGATAACGGCGCGGATACTGCCCGTTCCGGCGTCCAGTGCAAGTAAATAACTCATTCGCAGACCTCTTCCGTCGCCAGTTCAATAAATAAACTCTTATCTATTGCGAGCGATCTGGCCGATCTATTTGGATGTTTTGTGATCGCTGCACGGTTGCAATCGCCGATCCCTGACTAAGTTTTTGAACACTATCTCTTATTCACACACGGATCCGGGAGAGGACGTCATGGCAGATCTGGATGATATTAAAGACGGAAAAGACTTCGGTATTGGCCAACCGCAGGAGAACCGGGCTTTTTACCTGAAGGGAAGCGGGGCACTGGACTGGGGCATGCAGTCGCGGCTGGCGAGGATCTTTAACCCGAATACCGGGCGCACCGTAATGCTGGCCTTCGATCACGGCTATTTTCAGGGGCCAACCACCGGGCTTGAGCGGATCGATCTCTCGATTGCGCCGCTGTTCCCTGAAACGGATGTGCTGATGTGTACCCGCGGCATTCTGCGCAGCGTAGTGCCTCCGGCAACCAACAAGCCCGTTGTGCTGCGCGCCTCAGGCGGCAACTCCATTCTTAGCGAACTCTCGCGCGAAAGCGTCGCGGTGACGATGGAGGATGCTTTACGCCTCAACGCCTGCGCGGTGGCCGCACAGATTTATATCGGCAGCGAGTATGAGCACCAGTCGATCAACAACATCATCAAGCTGGTGGATGAAGGCACGCGCTACGGCATTCCTACGCTGGCGGTGACCGGCGTCGGCAAAGAGATGGCGCGTGATGCTCGTTATTTCTCGCTGGCGAGCCGCATTGCCGCCGAACTTGGGGCGCAGTTTGTGAAAACCTACTTCGTCGAGGAAGGTTTTGAGAAAGTCGCCGCCAGCTGCCCGGTGCCGATCGTCATCGCCGGAGGCAAAAAACTGCCCGAACAGGAAGCGCTGGAGATGTGCTTTAAGGCGATAGACCAGGGCGCGTCCGGCGTGGATATGGGGCGCAACATCTTCCAGTCTGAAGCCCCGCTGGCGATGCTGCAGGCGGTGAAAAAAGTCGTGCACGAGAATATGTCGGCCCGCGAAGCTTATCAGTTCTGGCTTGAAGCGAAACATCAGGGAGATAAGGCATGAACGTAACGCTGGTAGAAATTAACATTAAGCCCGAGCGCGTCGACGAGTTTCTGGCGGTGTTTCAGGCGAATCACGAAGGGGCTATCAAAGAGCCCGGCAATTTGCGCTTCGACGTGCTGCAGGACCCGGATGTCGCGACGCGATTTTTTATCTACGAGGCTTACCTGGATGAGGCCGCAGTGCTGGCGCACAAGAAGACGCCGCACTACCTTGCCTGCGTTGAAAAGCTGGATGAGATGATGTCTGAGCCGCGTAAGAAGCGGAGTTTTATGGGGCTGCTGCCGTAGAGATTGCCCCTCACCCCAGTGGGGAGAGGGGATAAAAAAACGGTCAGCAGGCACGGAAAACACCCTCTCCCTTTCAGGGAGAGGGTTGGGGTGAGGGTCAATCAGCTTTCCTGCGCCTCAGCCGTCTCATCCTGCGTAACTCTCAGCCGGTAAAGCGCGCGTTTAGCGCACTCCAGCACGTGCTCACATTGCTCAATCGTCAGGGTCAGCGGCGGCTCAACGCGAATGGTTTTTGAATTATTCAGCGTACCGGCCACCAGCACCTGCTGGCGGAACATCTGGCTGGCAAAGTTATAACCGATGTCGTTGTCGCGGAACTCAATCGCCATTAACAGCCCCTGGCCGCGAGCCTCAACGATGAGGTCCGGGAACTCACGGGCCAGCGCCCGGAAGCCATCCAGCAGCAGTTGCCCT
This sequence comes from Cedecea sp. P7760, assembly GCF_013386425.1. Taxonomy (NCBI): domain Bacteria; kingdom Pseudomonadati; phylum Pseudomonadota; class Gammaproteobacteria; order Enterobacterales; family Enterobacteriaceae; genus Cedecea; species Cedecea sp. P7760. The sequence goes on from NZ_JACARU010000054.1 coordinate 16,020, forward strand.
TTCTGGGCCGCCTGAGCGGGCAGATTTTCTTCCAGCAGATAGTGGATGGTTGCCAGCGCCGCCGCACAGGCCAGCGGGTTGCCGCCAAAGGTGGTGGTGTGCAGGAACGGGTTATCGAACAGCACGGAAAACACCTCTTCCGTCGCGACCGTGGCGCCTATCGGCATTACGCCGCCGCCCAGCGCTTTTGCCAGGCACAGAATGTCCGGCTGCACGTTTTCGTGCTCGCAGGCAAACATCTTGCCGGTGCGTCCCATCCCGGTTTGCACTTCATCCAGAATCAGCAGTACGCCGAACTCGTCACAAAGCTGACGCACCGCAGGCAGGTAGCCCGGCGGAGGCAGGATCACGCCGCCTTCTCCCTGGATTGGTTCAAGGATCAGCGCCGCCACGTCATCGCCGGTTTTGCGGCATTCGCTGAACTGGCTGCGCAGCGCGTCGATATTGCCAAACGGTACATGGCGGAAGCCCGGCAGCAGCGGCATAAACGGTTTGCGGAACGTGGATTTCGCCGTGGCCGAAAGCGCACCCAGTGATTTTCCGTGGAACGCGCCGCTGGTGGCAATAAAGGTAAATTTACCCCGAGGCGACTGGTATGCCTTCGCCAGCTTTATGGCCGCTTCAACGGATTCGGTGCCGCTGTTGCTGAAGAAACTGTATTTGAGTTTACCCGGAGTGAGCGTGGCCAGCGTTTTAGCGAGCATCGCCCTTAGAGGATCGAGCAGTTCCTGGCTGTGCAGGGGCTGTTTTTCCAGCTGATGCTGGACGGCGGAAACTACGACTGGATTACGGTGCCCCACGTTAAAAATGCCGAACCCACCCAGGCAGTCGATGTACTCTTTGCCCTGAGTGTCGACAAGCGTATTCAGGCTGCTCGCTTGCCACTCTACGGCTCCGTAATCCCCGCCGGCGGTAACGGACTTGCGGTACTCAAGAAATCCCGGGTTAACATGCTGCTGGAAGCTGTCGATAACCTCCCGGTTTAGCACCTTCATCTCCTCATGGGTAAGTGACTTCTTTTCGATTATGTTCAGTGCGTGCGCCGTACAGGCAAGTGCCGAGGCGCTGGAAGGTAACCTGTTCAAAATGTGCTCCTGGGTGTGGCGTATCACGCGATACACAAAATAAGTATTGCAGGGATTGCGCCAGGTAACGTTCCGTAAGTGAAATCGGGATAAACGCCCGCAGGACTGCATCTGTGCAATAATTAATCACAATGGATTACATTTTGCGTGTTTTAATGCTGGCGGCGGCGACGTGATTTAGAGGGAAATAGGGGGTTTTGATGTATAAAAAGGCCGTTCGCCCTGAAAGGGTGCAAAAGAGCGATTCATTAGCGATGGCCTGCCCCGTATCAGGCCAGAGGCCGACCCTGTACAGCGCCATTGGGCGCGCAGACAAAGCCATGTATTACGGCCAAAACACCGGCCGCAATCGCTGCATTCTGGCTTTGTCTGACGAGGAAATGGTGACGCTGGAATAATGCGTTACGCGTGCGCCATTCTGTGTTCACCGTTAACCAGCGCGGTGCGATCGAAGCTGCGCTCAATCACGCCATTCGCCATAAATGCCGCACGGTCCGACATATGGGCAATCACGTCGGCATCGTGGCTGACCAGCAGGTAGGTCATACCGTGCTGCTGCTTCAGGCGGTTCAACAGGTTAAGGATTTCAGCCTGTACCGACATATCCAGCGCGGAAGTTGGTTCATCAAGCAGCAGGATTTTCGGGCGCAGCAGCAGCGCCCGAGCGATAGCCACGCGCTGGCGCTGGCCGCCGGAAAGCTGGTGCGGATAGCGTTTCGCCGCATCGGCCGGCAGCCCGACCTGGCTTAGTGCTTCTTCCACGCGTGCTTCGATATTGCTTTCACCGTGGATTTTTAGCGGTTCAGCCAGCGTGCGCCAAATCGTGTGGTTGGGGTGCAGTGAGGCGTAAGGATCCTGAAATACCATCTGCACTTCGCGGCGCAGGGCTCCCTGAAAACGCCTCCCGGCAACAATGTTATTGCCCAGCAGTTCCACGCTGCCTTTCCACTCACGCTGTAGCCCGGCAAGCACACGCAGAATGGTCGATTTCCCGCAGCCTGAAGCGCCAATCAGGCTAAAGGTTTCGCCCTGCTCAATCGCAAAACTGGCCCCGGCGACGGCGGTTTTGATGCCGCCTTTTGCGGCAAACTCGACGCCCAGATTATCAATCTTAACGATCGCCATGACTCTCTCCTGGCTGGAATTCGCTGCGGTTCAGCGTCGGCAGCATCTGCCCATAGGTGTCGGCATTTGGACGGCAGGTCCAGAGCGTGCGCGTGTAGGGATGCGTGGCCTGCGGCAGAGCGCTCGCCGCCATTTCATCCACTTTTTGCCCCTGATACATCACCAGCACGCGGTGGCAGTGTTCCGCCACCAGCGGCAGGTCGTGGCTAATCAGCAGCAGCGCCATTTGACGCTGTTCGCACTGGGCTACCAGCAGCTCAAGGATTTGGTTGCGCAAGCGAGCATCCAGCGCCGAGGTTGGTTCGTCGGCAATCAGTACTTTCGGGTTATTAGCGAGCGCAATGGCGATCATCACGCGCTGGCCCATGCCGCCGGACAGCTCGCCGGGGTAACGCTGCAGCACCGCGTCCGGTAAGCCAACGGATTGCACCAGCTCGCGGCAGCGATCGCGGCGTTCGGCTGTTGAGAGCTTCTGGTGCAGGCGGAGCGCCTCGTCAATTTGCTGCAGCACGCTTTTCACCGGGTTTAGCGCATAGCGCGGGTCCTGCAGCACCATGGCGATATCGCTGCCGCGCAGCTGGTTCCAGCTACGGGCGTTCATATCGAGCAGGTCGTGCCCCATCACGCTAAGCTGCTCCGCGCTCACTTTACCTGGCTTACGCACCAGCCCCATCAGGGCTCGCGCCGTCATGGATTTTCCTGAACCGGATTCCCCGACCAGCGCCAGGCGTTCATTGCCGAGGGTGAAGGAAAGGTTGCTGACAACCCGGCTGCCGGGGTAGTCGATATTCAGCCCGGAAACGGTAATTCTGTTAGTCATGTTGCGGCTCCAGCACGTCGCGCAGGCCATCGCCCAGCAGGTTAAAGGCCAGGCTGCTCAGCAGAATGGCGGTGCCAGGAATAGCGGCAATCCACCATTGATCGAAAATCACCTGCATCCCGTCGGCAATCATTGAGCCCCACTCCGACATCGGTGGACGGGCGCCGAGGCCCAGGAACCCGAGTCCGGCGGCGGCAAGAATAATCCCGGCAAGATCCAGCGCCAGGCGCACGATGGCGGAAGGCAGACACAGAGGCAGGATGTGGCCGCCCAGCAGCCGAATGCCTTTAATTCCCATCATTTCTGCGGCGGCAAGATAATCACTGTGGCGCAGCCGCTGTATTTCGCTTCTTGCCTGGCGCGCATAGGCAGGCCAGGTTGTCAAAGCGAGCGCCAGCGCGCCGTTAACCAACCCTGGGCCAAGCATCGCCACAAAAGCGAAGGCCAGGATCAGGCGCGGCATTGACATCACTACGTCGGTAAAGCGCATCAGAATACGCTCCAGCCAGCCGCCGTAATAGCCGGAAAGAATGCCAATCAGCAGCCCAACCGGCAGGGTAATGACCGTAACCAGCAGCACCAGGCCCAGCGCCGGGCGGGTGCCGTAAAGCAGGCGTGAAAGCAGGTCGCGACCGTAGCTGTCGGTACCCAGCAGATGGTGAGCGTTGGGTGCCTGCAGGCGCGCGGCGGCGTCCTGCCAGTTAGGATCGAACGGGGCCAGCAGCGGGGCAAACAGCGCAATAAGCACCAGCCCGGCAATGATAATCAGCCCGCTGAGGGCGGCCGGGGAGCGCAGCATGCGTCGCAGGAAAAGAGAAGACGGCATTAGCGGATCCTCTGATCGGTGGCACGCACCAGTATGTCGGTCAGGTTATTGATCAGCACAAACGACACGCCGATCAGCAGCGTGCCGCCCATAATCGCGGTGGTATCACCGGCAAACAGCGCGGTGGTGAGATAGCGGCCAATGCCCGGCCATGAGAAGACGGTTTCCGTCAGCACGGCACCTTCCAGCATGCTGGTGTAAGCCAGCGCGATCACGGTGAACAGCGTGCCGCGAATGTTCGGCAGAACGTGGCGCAGCAGAATCGTCATGTCACCTGCGCCTTTCGCGCGAGCCAGCGTAATGTACTCTTTATTCATTTCGCTGAGGCAGGCCGTGCGCGTCAGGCGGGTGATGCTGGCGAGAGAATAATAGGCCAGCAGCAGCACCGGCAGAATCAGGTGGTTAACGGCATTGAGGAACGCGCCTTTATCGCCGGAAAGCCAGGTATCAATCAGCACGAAGCCCGTTTTGGCCTCGACGCTGTACTGGTAAATATCATCGAGCCTTCCCGGCCCGGCGCTCCACTGCAGGCGGGCATAAAACAGCGCCAGCATCAGCAGGCCGAGCCAGAAAATAGGCACCGAGTTACCGAGCAGGGTAAACGTGCGCACCGCGAGATCCCACGGCGAACCGGCAAAGCGGGCGCAAAGCACGCCAAAAAGCACGCCCAGCACGCTGCCGATGATGAGCGCGAGGGTGGCAAGCTCAAGCGTGGCGGGGAAAGCCGAGAGTAAATCATGCAGCACCGGCTGGCCGGTTGAGCTGGCTATGCCCAAATCGCCGTGGGCAAGATTGACGAGGTAATGCCAGAACTGCACGGGCAGCGACCGATCCAGCCCTAGCTGGTGGCGAACCTGATCGTAAGTGGACTGGCTGGCGTGATCGCCGACGATTTGCAGCACTCTGTCCACCGGGGAAAGCGCGGACAAAGCAAAGGTAATCAGCAGCAGGCCAATAAGGGTGAGAGCAAGGGTAAATATTCCCTGAAGCAGGGTAAGCAGCGGGCGCCGCAGGCGCTGCGACGAGGGAGAAACTTCGGACATGGGTAACTCTTTTTATGCGCTGATGGTGATTAACCTCTCGCCCCGTTTCTTTGATGGTGAAAAGGGCAGGGCGAGAGGCCGTTCAGTTATTTAGTGACGTTATCGTAATACACCATATCCGCATTCAGGCCTTGCTGATAGCCCTTGATGTTATCGCGCACCACAACCTGGGTTTTACCCTGGTCGACAAACACGTACGGGGAGCTACGCTGCAGCTCCTCCTGCAGTTTGGTATAGAGATCTTTGCGTTTGGCCGGATCGGCTTCCGCCACGGCGGCCAGCGTTTGTTTGTTCAGCTCCGGAATCTGCCAACCGTTCAGCCCGGCCACGGTGCTCGCTTTGCCGTCGTTATAGGCAAAGGCGCTGGCGTTGGAGTGGGCGTCGAAATAGTCCGGGATCCACAGGCGGATAGCGGCCTGGTGCTGCTTCGCACGAACGCGGGCGTAAACCTGGCTACCTGCCGCAGGCAGCAGATCCACCTTCACGCCGCCCTGGGCAAAGCTCGCCTGCATCGACTGCGCGATGGTGATAAACGGCGGTTTGTTTTCCACGTCCAGCGAGAAATGGGCGTCTTTGATGCCCGCCTTCGCCAGGATCTCTTTCGCTTTCGCCGGGTCGAATTTAAACGGCGTGTTTTCCAGTGCGCCAGGGAAACCGACCGGCAGGAAGCTCTGGTGCACGAAGTACTGGCCTTTCAGCAGATCTTTGGTGATGCCCTGATAATCAACCAGGTAGCGGGCCGCTTCCCACAGCGCAGGGTTTTTCAGCAGCGGGTTGGCATTGTTGCCGACGTTAAACACCAGGTAGTTTTGCTCGGCGGAAGGAATGCTCAGCACCTTCACGCCCGGTTTGCCTTCGAGCGCGCTGGTTTGGTCAGAGCCTAAATCACGGGCGATATCGGCGTCACCTTGCTGAATCAGCAGGCGGCGAGCGGCCGGATCGGGCACGTTTTTAATGATGATGTTTTTCACTTTTGGCGCGTCGCCAGGGGATGTCGGATTGGCATCCAGGACGATAGCCTGATGCGGCTGGTAGACGCGCATTTTGAACGGGCCGCTGCCGGCAGAGTGCATTTTCAGCCACTCGTTGCCGAAGTCGCCCGCTTTCACGTTGGGTTCAACCGCTTTTTCATCGACGATGGAGGCGATTGGCGTGGAAAGAATATTCAGGGCTACCGCCGGGCTTACGTCCGCGGTCCAGTGCACTTCCAGCGTGTGGTCATCCACTTTCTTCAGTTGGCTGGCGATGTTATCCGGCTGCCAGCCCAGCACGTTAAGAATAAAGGCCGGGGATTTGTTCAGCGTCACCGCGCGGGTGTAGGAGAAGATTACGTCTTCCGGGCGCAGCGGGTTGCCGGAGGCGAATTTAGCGTCCGGGCGCAGCTTGATGGTTAGCTTCTTATTCGCCGCATCGCCCTGCCAGCTTGCCGCCAGAATCGGCACAACTTTGGCCGGATCGGTACGGTCTGCCTGCACCAGGCGCTGGTACAGGCTTGGCACGGTCTGGATGCTTGAGAGTTCGTTGGCTTCGGCCGGATCAAGGCTGACGATGTCATCCAGGCCTTGAGCAACCACCAGGGTATCCGGTGGCGTGGCAGCGTGAGAAGCTGCAGACAGCGCAGCCAGCAGCAGTAATGGCAGGACTTTCTTTTGCATGTGTGTACCCTGTAATGGTGTTTTTTATCGGTTTTTCTCTGTGTATTTACGTTAGGTGAGTTATCTCAATTCACAAAGTCAAAATTGCGCTTTGCATATAAATATACGATATATCCAATGCGATAAAGTGATGAAAACCAGTACAGTTTCAAAGGAGGTGATTTAAGCCGGAACTGTGCCTCGCTTCTTATTTTTNNNNGAGGGAATAAACAATGTTCCCCATCGCCTGTTTTCCCCCTCTCCCTCTGGGAGAGGGCCGGGGTGAGGGTGGAATCGCCTCCCGGCTCTCATCGCCCCCGGTGATGACCCAACTCCGGCGGGGTTGAGCTCGCCGGGCGCCGGGGCTGTTCGGGGGATGGCGTTATCCCCCGGACACGTTCACCGTGCTGGGAACGTGCAGGGGAAACAGCTTTATGAGTGAACGGAACCCTATCTGGCTCTGCATTATCGTGGATATTTGCCACGAAGAGGCAGAGCTGGAAAAAGAGCAAAAAAAAGCCCCCACGCGCAGGTGAGAGCTCTCTATTCATCCCCTCTCCCCCACGGGGAGAGGGTCAGGGTGAGGGGAAAACTACTCGTTAATCCTCGGGTGCTGATCCACCAGCAGTGAACGCTTCGCCTGCAGATCTTCGATTTCCTTATCCAGGTCCTCAATTTTCTGCTCGATATTGTCGTGGTGCTCCTGAACAATTTCACGTGCTTCCGCAATGTCCGATGCCGCCGGCGTCGCGCCTTTCAGCGGTTTATTGGCGGTTTCTTTCATGGTGACAGCGGTGATAAAGCCGATAACCGCCACCACCATCAGGTAGTAAGCCGGCATCATCAGGTTCTGGGTGGTTTCCACCAGCCATGCGGCAACCGTTGGCGTCACGCCCGCAATCAGTACCGAAATATTAAAGGCGCTGGCCAGGGCGCTGTAGCGGATATGGGTCGGGAACATCGCCGGCAGCGTGGATGCCATCACGCCGATGAAGAAGTTCAGCACCACCGCCAGGGTCAGCAATCCGGCAAAGATCAGCCCAATCACGCCGCTGTTAATCAGCATAAACGCCGGAATCGACAGCAGGAACAGGCCGATACTGCCCAGCAGGATAAACGGCCGACGGCCAAAGCGATCGCTCAGCAGGCCAATCATCGGCTGAACGAACAGCATCCCTACCATAATGGCGATGATGATCAGCACCCCGTGCTCTTCCGAATAATGCAGGTTATGCGAAAGATAGCTCGGCATGTAGGTCAGCAGCATGTAGTAGGTGACGTTGGTCGAGATAACAATGCCAATACAGACCAGCAGGCTGCGCCAGTGCTTGGTGGCAATCTCTTTGAACGAAACTTTTGGACCGTCTGCCAGACCTTCGCGATCGCCCTGTTCCATTTTCTCAACGTGCTGCTGGAACGCCGGAGTTTCTTCCAGCGCGTGGCGCAGGTAGAGGCCGATGATGCCTAACGGCAGCGCGAGGAAGAACGGAATACGCCAGCCCCAGTCGAGGAAGTTCTCTTCGCCGACGATAGCGGTGATAAGCACCACCACGCCCGCGCCGCAGACGAACCCGGCAATCGAACCGAAGTCCAGCCAGCTGCCCATAAAGCCGCGCTTACGGTCAGGCGAGTACTCCGCCACGAAGATAGAGGCCCCGGTGTATTCGCCGCCTACCGAGAAGCCCTGAGCCATTTTGGCCAGCAGCAGCAGGATAGGTGCCCAGATGCCGATGGTGGCATAGGACGGAATCAGCCCGATAGCAAACGTACTGAGCGACATGATGACGATGGTGATAGCCAGGATTTTCTGACGACCGTATTTATCCCCTAGCATCCCGAAGAACAGGCCGCCCAGCGGGCGAATCAGGAAAGGAACAGAGAAGGTCCCCAGCGCGGCGATCATCTGAACGCTCGGACTGGCATCCGGGAAGAAGACTTTACCTAGTGCGTAAGCAACAAAACCGTAAACACCAAAATCAAACCATTCCATCGCGTTGCCGAGTGAAGCGGCAGTGATGGCTTTTTTCAGACGCGCATCGTCAATGATAGTGACGTCACTGACCTTGATCGGTCTGACTTTCTTTTTCCTTTTTAGCATTCTTTATCCTCGAATTTTCCTTGCGGGGGTAAAAATTCCCTCTGTAAGTGTAGTGCGCCGCGCAAGAAGCGCTGGCGAAAAGTGCAGCACTCAGATGAGGCGGCAATAAAGCGAAGTGAAAAGTAATAACCTTTTGAAACTATGAGAAATGCAATGCTTAAGCTAGTCTCATAAATTATGTGGCTAATACTTAGAACTGTGATCAATATCAAATTTTTAAACTAAAGTAAAATTTCGTCCCGCCGAAATAACATGCATACCATCAAAGCATTAACATCTGGATAACCTCTCAAAGGGAGTTGCTATGTCCGCCCATGTGCCGGTCACCCAGCGTGAATACACGCTTGATGACGATACGACCCTGATGTCCACCACCGATCTGAAAAGTTACATCACGCATGCGAACGATACCTTCGTGCAGGTCAGTGGCTACCCGCTACATGAGCTAAGCGGCGCTGCGCACAATCTCGTGCGGCATCCCGATATGCCAAAGGCGGCCTTTGCCGATATGTGGTTTACCCTCCAGCAGGGCGAACCGTGGACCGGCATCGTGAAGAACCGCCGTAAAAATGGTGACCATTACTGGGTACGTGCCAACGCGGTGCCGGTGGTGCGTCACGGCAAAACTACCGGCTATATGTCTATTCGCACCAAGGCATCGCCGGAAGAAATTGCTGGGGCAGAACCGCTCTACAAGGCGCTGAATGAAGGCCGTAGCAACAAGACCGTTTATAAAGGGCTGGTGCTGCGTAAGGGGCTGTTCGGCAAACTGCCAACGCTATCTTTGCGCTGGCGCATCCGTGGGCTAATGAGCGGTTTGTTTATTCTGCTGATGGCCTCGGCGTTCGCGCTGGGACAAAGCCCGCTGCAAATGCTCGCCATCGCGGCGTTTACCGCCTTAGCTTGCGTATTGCTGGAATGGCAAATTGCTCGCCCGCTGGAAAACGTTGCCCGCCAGGCGCTGGAAGTGGCGACCGGCAACAGCCACCGCGTGAAGCACCTTCAGCGCAGCGATGAAATCGGCATGATCCTGCGCTCCATCGGCCAGCTTGGGCTGATGTGCCGCTGGCTGATAAACGACGTCAGCAGCCAGGTGGCGAACGTGCGCAGCGGCAGCGAGGCGATGGCGAAAGGAAACGACGATCTGAATGAGCGTACCCGTCAGACGGTGGTCAACGTGCAGCAGACGGTCGCCACCATGAACCAGATGGCGGCGTCGGTACAAACCAACTCGGAAACCGCGTCGGCGGCGGACAAACTCTCCAGCTCCGCCAGTGATGCGGCGGCGCAGGGCGGCCAGGCTATGGAAACCGTGGTGACTACCATGGACGACATTGCCGACAGCACCCAGCGCATCGGTTCCATCACCAGCCTGATCAACGATATCGCTTTCCAGACCAATATTCTGGCGCTTAATGCCGCTGTAGAAGCGGCCCGTGCCGGTGAGCAGGGCAAAGGGTTTGCCGTGGTGGCCGGGGAAGTACGTAACCTGGCACAGCGTAGTGCCAGCGCGGCCAACGACATCCGCAAGCTGATTGACGCCAGCGCCAGCAAGGTGCAGTCCGGCACGGTGCAGGTTCACGAGGCGGGGCGCACCATGCAGGACATCGTGGCGCAGGTGCAGAACGTCACCCGGCTTCTCGGGCAGATAAGCCACGCAACGTCTGAGCAGGCGGATGGCCTGGCGGACATTACCCGCGCGGTGGCTGAACTGAACGCCATCACGCAGAAAAATGCCGAACTGGTGGAAGAGGGGGCTCAGGTGTCGGCGATGGTTAAACACCGCGCGACTCGCCTGCAGGATGCGGTCACGGTTCTGGGTTAAGGCGTTCAAAGCGGATAGTTTGCGCTATTCGCTTAGCTCCGTTTATACAGGCGGCGAGGGTGACCAATCTTGCCGTACAGCATTTCGACGCTGAGAAAGCCTTTCTCAACGCAGTGTTCCAGGTAGCGGCGGGCGGTGGTTTTGCTTAGCCGCGTTTCGCTGACTACGTCGTCAACCGAGAAGCAGCGCTGGGCTTCGCCTTCGCGAAACAGGCGCTGCACCAGCTCCAGCGTATTTTCCTCAATCCCCTTGCTGCCCGCGTCCAGCGGGGCATTTCGTGCCTGAAGCTCGTAAAGCTTATCGACGTTCTGCTGATCGACCACCTTCCATTCGCGCTGCTGCTGGCTGAACTGGACAAAGCGCTCCAGCGAGTGGCTGAGGCGCTTCCACGATACCGGCTTGAGGATGTAGTCAAACGCCCCGCTGCGAATGGCCTGGCTGCAGGTGTCCATATCGCTGGCGGCGGTGATAAAAATCACCGAACAGGCGTGCTGCTTGAGCAGGTCGCTGCCAAACAGCGTGATGCCTTTGCCGTCCGGCAGGTAGTTATCCAGCAGGATCAGCTGCGGCTGCTTTTCCAGCATCAGGCGCTGCGCGCTCGCCAGGCTGTTGGCTATTCCGACCAGGTGCAGGTGTGGGTGCTTATCAATCAGTTCGGCGTGGAGTGCGGCAAGTTCGCTTTCATCCTCCACGATAAGCACGTTAATCATTTCATTTTGCATACTCAAAGCCTTACGTTGGGTTGAGGTCGCTCCCCGGAACGACAACGTCTGGAATAAATACCGAGAACACGGTGCCGCTCGGCAGGTTGTCTGAAACCTCCACGGTGCCCTTCGCCAGCGCCACGTAGCTGGCGATAAGGTGCAGGCCGAGCCCGTGGTCGCCGTGGGTTTTGGTGGTGACGCCCGGCGTGAAAATGTGGTCGCGCAGCTCAGGCGCAATGCCGACGCCGTGGTCGGCCACTTCGATAACCAGCTCCCGGTCGTTTATTACGATATAAACTTCCACCGGCTGGTGCTCGCCTTCGGCGCGCTGGGTGGCTTCGATGGCGTTATCCAGCAGGTTACCAATAATCGAAATCAGCTCGGATTCCGGCACGTTAGACGGCATTCTCGTCATGCTGCAGGCCGGGTCGAACGCCAGCGACACGCCTTTTTCTCGTGCTCTGGCATATTTCCCCAGCAGCAGGCCGCACAGCGTGGCGGAACAGAAGCGCGCGGAGACAAAATCCAGCACTTCCTGCGCGTGCTCGGACTGCGCCTTGATATAGCGTTTGGCGTCGTCGTAGCGGGCCATATGCAGCAGCCCGGCAAGCGTTGCCATGCGATTAAGCTGCTCGTGCCGCATGATGCGCAGGTTGTCCACGTAACGCTTAACCTGGCTGAGCTGGAAGCTCAGGCTATCAATGTCTTTACGGTCGCGGAAGGTGATAACCCAGCCCTGCAAAACGCCCTCAAGTTCGATGCGGACCCGGCTGGCGAGCACGCTAAGATCGTTAAAGACGCAGATTTCATCGTGGGTATCCCGCGCCAGCATTACCTGCGGATCAAAAAACGTTACCGGCTCGATCACCTCGGAGATTTGCTTGCCGCGGATCTCGCGCGAAGGCTGTTCCAGGCCAAGCAGTTTCTTCGCCGCTTTGTTGATCACCTCGATCTGCGAGCGGCTATCGATGGCGATCACGCCCTCATAAATCGACTCCATCATCGCTTTTTGCTGGCGCACCAGCAGGCTGATCTGCCGTGGCTCCAGCGAGAACATCTGCTTTTTGATGCTACGCGTGAAGTACCAGGAGAAAACAAACAGCGCCAGCAGCAGGATCACCGCCGCCAGCAGGATGTTGATCACCTTGCCGGACGTGACGTCATCCAGGTAGCTCTTCAGATAGCCCACCGACACAATGCCAATCACTTTGCCGTGATGGTCGAATATCGGCGCTTTGCTGCGCAGCGACAGGCCAAGACCCCCCTGGCGCAGCGTGGTGATGCTTTTGCCCCGCAGCACCTCTTCGTTATCGCCGCCGACCAGGGTTTTGCCCACCCGGTCGGCATGCGCGGAATGGTAGAGGTGGATGCCGTGTTCGTCGCCGATGACGATAAAGCTGGCATCGCTATGGATGACCAGCTTTTGCATAAAGTCGTGTATCGCCGGAATATCTTTTTTTTCTACCGATTCCCGTAACGAAGGAATTAAAGCAATATCCTCTGCCTGCATTCTCGCCCGGGTACTCATTTCCTGGTAAAGCTGGCGGCCAACGTCGAAATAGTAATAGGTCCCGAGCATGGCAAATAGCACGGAAAAGAAAGCAACCAGATAGATAAATAAGCGTATTTGAAAGGAGACTTTCATAGGCCAGCGTGTATTCAGTGAGGCAAAACGGCAGCTTAACACCTATAAACCGCTGGCTGCGCGGCTTTGAACGAAAGTTTGAACAACCTCACGCAACGGCACTTTTCGGCAATTTCAGCCGGTTTTTTCCTTCTCTTAAGGTTTATCTAAGTCTGGGAATAAAAACCATAAAAACCACGGCGGGAATTAAAACCATTAACGTCATAGATGCCTTTAAATTAACGGTTTTAATCTGCTATCCCTCACATTACATAGGTATTTAATCTTTTAGTCTGCCCCGACAAATTAAAAAAGGGGCTTGAATATGAGCACGACCGATGATTCCTACAACATCATTCCTGAATCTATTGATATTAATAAGCCGACGCTCAAGGAGCGCTGGTGGCATATTCTCGACAGCTGGAAGGTGGGCATCATCCCGCTGCCGCTGTTTGTGCTGGCCGGGGCGCTGATCGCCATCGACTGCCTCGGCGGTAAGCTGCCGAGCGATATCGTGGTGATGGTGGCTACGCTGGCCTTCTTTGGCTTTGCCTGCGGCGAGTTTGGCAAGCGCCTGCCGGTGATCGGCAAGATGGGCGCCGCCGCCATCTGTGCCACCTTCATCCCTTCCGCGCTGGTGTATTACGGCCTGCTGCCGGATGCGGTGGTGGAGTCCACCACCAAATTCTATAAATCCACCAACATTCTTTACCTCTACATCTGCTGCATCATCGTCGGCAGCATCATGAGCATGAACCGCACCACGCTGATTCAGGGTTTCCTGCGCATCTTCTTCCCGATGCTGTGTGGCGAAGTGGTGGGCATGGTAGTCGGCATGGGCGTTGGCCTGGCTTTAGGCCTTGAGCCGTTCCAAATCTTCTTCTTCCTGATCCTGCCGATCATGGCCGGAGGCGTGGGGGAAGGGGCGATCCCGCTGTCTATCGGCTACGCCGCGCTGCTGCATATGGATCAAGGCGTAGCGCTGGGGCGCATTTTACCTATCGTGATGCTGGGCAGCCTGACGGCTATCGTTATCTCCGGCTGCCTGAATCAGTTGGGTAAACGCTTCCCGCACCTGACCGGTGAAGGTGAGCTGATGCCGGGCAAAACCAACGGCGGCGAAAAAGAACAAACCGCTGCCCTGTTTAGCGGCAAAGCGGACGTCACCACTATCGCTTCCGGCGCGCTGCTGGCGGTGCTGCTCTACATGGTAGGCATGCTGCTGCATAAACTGATTGGCCTGCCCGCGCCGGTCGGCATGCTGTTTGTCGCGGTGCTGATCAAGCTCTGTCACGGCGTTTCCCCACGCATGCTGGCGGGCTCTCAGGTGGTTTATAAATTCTTCCAGACCGCCGTGACCTACCCGATTCTGTTTGCCGTTGGCGTGGCGATCACCCCGTGGAACGAGCTGGTTGACGCTTTCACCCTTACCAACCTGCTGGTCATCGTCAGCACCGTCAGCGCGCTGGTGGCGACCGGCTTCTTCGTCGGGAAAAAGATCGGCATGCACCCAATCGATGTAGCCATCGTTTCCTGCTGCCAGAGCGGGCAGGGCGGCACCGGCGACGTCGCGATTCTTACCGCCGGCAACCGTATGTCGCTGATGCCGTTCGCCCAGATTGCTACCCGCATCGGTGGGGCGATCAACGTTTCGGTGGCGCTGCTGGTGCTTGGCAACTTTCTTGTCTGATTTTTGATTAACCAGGAACTGTTATGAAACTCGCAAGTTATTTACTTCAGGGTCAGCGGAGCTACGGCGTGGTTACGCCGGAAGGCATCATCGACCTGGGCCGCCGTTTAGGCTCGCGTTTTGCGGACCTGAAAGCGCTGCTGGCGGCGGACGCCGTGCATGAAGCGCTGGCGTTTGCCGGGCTGAAGGCCGATGTTGCGGCCGCAGACGTTCGCTGGCTGCCGGTCATCGAACGCCCGGAGAAAATCCTCTGCGTTGGCATGAACTACGCCGACAAGCGCAAAGAGTTCGACCAGCACAACCCCGCCCCGACGCTGTTTGTGCGCTTCGCGGACTCCCAGACCGGGCATGATTCCCCGGTGGTGAAACCTCATCATTCCAGCGAATTCGACTACGAAGGCGAGCTGGCGGTGATCATCGGCAAAGGCGGCGTGAACATTGCCGCGGCGGATGCCCTGAGCCACGTGGCCGGCTACAGCTGCTATATGGACGGTTCGGCGCGCGACTGGCAGCACACGTGGTTTACCGCCGGGAAAAACTGGCCGCAGACCGGCGCTTTTGGCCCGTGGATGACCACGGCGGATGAAATTCGTGACCCGCACGATCTGGCGATTCGCACCTGGCTGAACGGCCGCATGGTGCAGGAAGACAACACCAGCAGCATGATCCACAAGGTGGCGGAGCTTATCGAATACATCTCAACCTTCACCTCGCTCAGCGCGGGCGACGTGATCATTACCGGCTCTCCCGGCGGCGTTGGCAAGAAGCGCACACCACCGCTGTTTATGAAGCCGGGCGACCGCATCGAGGTTGAGATTGAGCGTATCGGCCATCTCAGCAACGTGATCGTTGAGTCCCGCGTGGCGCAGGTTTCAGGGGCGGTGGCCCACTAACGCTATGTTCCAGTCCAACCCTATCGAGTTCAGCACCGTCGATCCGCAGCGCCAGCCGCAGGCGCTGGCGGCCATACGGGATCTGCTGGGGCGTAACCAGCTCGGGCTGGACGGCGACATTCAGCTGTTCGTCGTCGCCCTTGCCGGGGCAAAGATCGTCGGCTGTGCGGGGCTGGCGTGGCGCACCATCAAGTGCGTGGCGGTGGATGAAGCCTGGCGCGGGGATAACCTCAGCGTGCGGCTGCTGGGGGAAATTCAGCATATTGCGATGGAACGCGGGCAGGCGCATCTGTTCCTGTTTACCCGCCCGTACAACCTCGACCGGTTTCGCCAGAGCGGATTCTGGCCGCTGGTGCAGGTCGACGAGGCTGCGGTGCTGATGGAAAACACTCCCGTGGGCATCAGCCGCTACTGCGCCGGGCTGGAGAAATTGCGCAAACCGGGAAATCGGATCGGCTCCATCGTGATGAACGCCAACCCGTTCACCCTCGGCCACCGCTACCTGGCCGAGCAGGCGGCGGCGCGCTGCGACTGGCTGCATCTGTTTGTAGTCCGTGAGGACGCTTCATTTTTTCCGTTCGAGGAGCGGTGGGAGATGGTTCGCCAGGGAGTGGCTCACTTACCCAACGTGATTGTGCATCCCGGCTCTGACTACCTGATCTCCCGCGCCACCTTTCCGGGTTATTTCCTGAAAGAGAGCGGGCTTATCGACAAAACCTGGAGCGCAATGGACCTGATGATTTTCCGTGACTACGTCGCTCCGGCGCTGGGCGTGACCCACCGGTTTGTCGGCAACGAGCCGTTCTGCGCCGTTACCCGGGAATACAACCAGGCCATGCGCTACTGGCTGGAGGTGCACCGCCACCACAGCGCGGCGTCGATTCAGGTGGTCGAGCTGCCGCGTAAATGCCATGCCGCCGGACGAGAGATTTCCGCCTCTGAAGTTCGTGCCTTACTCAAGAGCCAGCAAATGGCCCGCATCCGGGAAATTGTCCCGGACAGTACCTTTAGCCATCTTCAGCGGCACTACGCGCTGGATATGGCCTGATTTCTTTAACCAGGACAAAGCCTTATGAGAATCGTAAAGCAAGCCTTAGCCGGGACGCTGGAGTCCAGCGATCTGCTGGTGAGAGTGGCCCCCGCCGAAGGCGAGTTCAGCCTGATGATCCACAGCGAAGTACAAAAGCAGTTTGGCGACCAGATTCGCCGGGTGGCGGAGCAAACCCTTGCCCAGCTCGGCGTGAAAGAAGGGATTTTTATTCTGGAAGACAAAGGCGCGCTGGACTGCGTGATCCGCGCCCGTTTGCAAAGCGCGGTGCTGCGCGCCGCCGATGCCGAAAAAATTGACTGGGAAAAACTACAATGAAAAAACTCCGTCGCAGCATGCTGTTCCTCCCCGGCGCCAACGCCGCCATGCTTTCCACCGCCTTTATCTACCGCCCGGATTCGATCATGTTCGACCTGGAAGATGCCGTGGCGCTACGTGAGAAAGATACCGCCCGCGTGCTGGTGTTCCACGCCCTGCAACACCCGATGTATCGGGACATTGAAACCGTGGTTCGCATTAATCCGCTGAATACGCCGTTTGGCCTGGACGATCTTGAGGCCGTGGTGCGCGCAGGTGTGGACGTGGTGCGCCTGCCTAAAACCGACACGCCGGAAGACATCTTCCTGCTGGAGTCTCACCTCAAACGCATTGAGAAAGCGTGCGGGCGCGAGCCTGGCTCCACCAAACTCGTGGCAGCGATTGAATCCGCCGTGGGCGTGATCAACGCCGTTGCCATCGCACGTTCTTCCCCGCGCCTTATCGGCATTGCGCTGGCAGCGTTTGATTACGTGATGGATATGCAAACCGAGCGAGGCGATGGCACGGAGCTGTTCTATGCCCGCTGTGCAGTACTCCATGCCGCACGTGCCGCCGGGATTGATGCATTCGATGTGGTTTGGTCCGACGTGAATAACGAAGCCGGGTTCCTGCGGGAAGTCGAGCTGATCCGCAAAATGGGCTTCAACGGCAAATCGTTGATCAACCCCCGGCAGATCGAGCTGCTGCATAACGCCTATGCGCCAACCCAGGACGAAGTCGACTATGCCCGCCGGGTCATTGCCGCCGCCGATGAAGGGGAGCGCAACGGCCTGGGCGTGGTGTCGCTCAACGGCAAGATGATCGACGCGCCAATCATTAACCATGCGCAGGTGGTGCTTGAGCGCGCCACGGCTTCCGGCGTGCGTCGCTAAGGATAAAAACAATGAGCAATATGACCGAACTTTTACACCTTGAGTACCCGCACCTTTCTCACCTGCGAAGCTTTGACGGGGCACATCAAACCACGCCGTGGCTGGCGGATGCCGAAGCGAAGAAAACCCGCAAGCTTTGCGACACGCTGGAGCAGGCGATTGCCCAAAGCGGGCTGAAAGACGGCATGACTATCTCCTTCCATCATGCTTTCCGGGAAGGCGATCGGGTGATTAATCACGTGGTTGCCACGCTGGCCCGCCTCGGCTTTAAAAATCTGACGCTGGCTTC
This sequence comes from Cedecea sp. P7760, assembly GCF_013386425.1. Lineage (NCBI taxonomy): Bacteria > Pseudomonadati > Pseudomonadota > Gammaproteobacteria > Enterobacterales > Enterobacteriaceae > Cedecea > Cedecea sp. P7760. Next base: position 33,914 of record NZ_JACARU010000054.1, read on the forward strand.
AAGTTCGCTAATGACCTGCAACGAGGCGCTGATCGAACCCATTCGCGACGGCGTGATTAGCCGTATTTACACCTCCGGCATGCGCGGCAAACTGGCTGAAGCGATTTCTCACGGCCTGATGGCCGAACCGGTACAAATTCACTCCCACGGCGGGCGCGTGAAGCTGCTGCAGGACGGCGAGCTGAAAATCGACGTGGCGTTTCTCGGCGTGCCGTGCAGCGATGAATACGGTAACGCCAACGGTACCCACGGTAAATCCTGCTGTGGATCGCTGGGCTACGCTAAAGTGGACGCCCATTTTGCCCGCAAGGTCGTGCTGTTAACCGAAGAACTGGTGCCGTTCCCCAACATGCCCGCCAGCCTGATGCAGGACGAGGTGGACTACATCGTTCAGGTCGATACCGTGGGTGACCCGGCCAAAATCAGCGTCGGGGCGGCGCGCGTCACCAGCAACCCGCGCGAGCTGATGATTGCCCGTACCGCAGCCGAAGTCATTGAACATTCGGGTTACTTCCGCCACGGCTTTTCCATGCAGACCGGCTCCGGGGCGGCGGCCACCGCCTGCACGCGCTTTATGGAGGAAAAAATGGAGCGCAACGGCGTGGTGGCACGCTTTGCCCTCGGCGGGATCACCGGCAGCCTGGTGGATCTCCACGAAAAAGGGCTGATCGAAAAACTGCTTGATACCCAGTGTTTTGACGGTCAGGCGGCGGCCTCGCTGTCGCGCAATCCTAACCACATTGAGATCTCCACCAACGTCTACGCCAACCCCGGCGCGAAGGCCGCGAGCTGCGACCAGCTTGACGTGGTGATCCTCAGCGCGCTGGAGATCGACGTCGATTTTAACGTCAACGTGATAACCGGATCGGACGGCGTGATGCGTGGCGCATCCGGCGGGCACTGCGACGTGGCGAGCGCGGCAAACCTGACGATCGTGGTTGCTCCGCTGCTGAGGACCCGAATTCCGACCGTCGTCAAACGGGTGACCACGCGAGTCACGCCGGGTGAAAGCATTGACGTGCTGGTGACGGATCACGGCGTGGCGGTTAACCCGGCCCGCCCGGAGATCCGCGAGCGGCTTGAAGGCGCGGGGATGAAGATCGTCAACATCGAAGATCTTTACCAGCGCGCTATTTCCCTGACCGGCGAGCCGAAGCCGATCGAATTTACGCCGCGCATCGTCGGCGTGATCCGCTACCGCGACGGCAGCGTGATCGACGTGGTGCGCCAGGTAAAAGAGGAGTAAGTCAAATGAGTGAAACGCTTCTGGAGGTGGAGGGCGTTACCCTTGCAGCACTGCTTGAGGCCAAAGAGCGACGGGCGAACCGGCAGCACGAGTGGCTGGTTAAGCATAGCCAGCCGGTGCTTTCCCTGACGCTGGTAACGCCGGGCCCGCAGAAAGACAGTATTCGCTATCGTAACTGTATGGCGGTGGCGCTGCAGGCCTGTGACCAGCTGCTGTGGCGCTATCGCTGGCCGGTTCTCGAGCGGCAGGTGCTGTGGCTGCCGACCGGAGCCGAAGCGATGTGGAGCGTGGCGCACTCCGCCAGCGAGCTTAAAGCGGCCACGGTCGAGCTGGAGCAAACCCATCCGCTCGGCAGGCTGTGGGATGCGGACGTGATTTGCCCGCAAAACGGCCCGGTGGGGCGAACCTCGCTGGACCTGTCGGGGCGGCGCTGCCTGGTGTGCAACGAGCCCGCGCATGCCTGCGCGCGTTCTCGCCGCCACCCCATGGATGAAGTCACCGCGCGCGTTGAGAGGCTGATAGATGGCTGGTTTGCCAGGGATTAACCCAGCTTCTGCCGCCGCACCGGATGTGCCAGGTCTGGTGCGGCAGGCGCTGCTGGACGAAGTTTGGTTGACGCCAAAGCCGGGGCTGGTGGACGGCGCCAACAGCGGCTCGCACCGCGATATGGATCTGCCGATGTTTCTCGACAGCATCGCCGCCATTGGCCCCTGGTTCAGCACGTTCCACGCTCTGGGGCGTGAACATGCGGGGCGCGGAGCCTGCGAGATGCTGCGGCTGATCCGTCCGGCGGGCATCGCCTGCGAGCAGGCAATGTACCAGGCCACCCAAGGGGTGAATACGCACAAAGGCGGCGTGTTTTCGCTGGGGCTGCTTTCAACCGCCGCCGGCCGCCTGCAGGGGCAAGGCAAAGCGCTCAGCGCATCGGCTTTATGTTCCAGCGTGAGTGAGATATGCAGCGGACTCGTGGAAAGAGAGCTGGTCGCGGCCCGTAAGGCTTCGTCGGTTGGTGAAAGGCTCTATCAGCAGTTTGGCCTGACCGGCGCACGCGGCGAGGCGGAAAGCGGATTCCTGACGGTGCGCCAGCACGTGCTGCCTTACTGGCAGACTGAGAGTTGCCCGAAACGTCGCCGGCTTAATGCGATGCTGCGCCTGATGGCCGCTAACCCGGACACTAACCTGGTTTCACGCGGCGGGCTGGCCGGGCTGCGCTATGTGCAACGCTATGCCGCGCGCTTGCTGCAACAGGGCTGGCACGAGGACGATCTCCGGCAAATGGACGCCGACCTTATCGGCCGTAATCTTAGCCCCGGCGGAAGCGCGGATCTGCTGGCGGTCAGCGCTGTTTTAGCGGAAATTGCGGCGTAACGGCTATCCAGCACGAATTTCATGCTAATGCCGCGGTTTTTTGTCTAGTCTGAGGTTTTCACTCTGGAAAATAAAAGGAGTACCTCATGGCTCAGACCGCAGATAAAAACCGCCGCTTTGTGCTGGCTAAGCGCCCGCAGGGAATGCCGACCCGCGAAGATCTCCATCTGGAAGAAGTGACTGTTCCAACCCCCGGTAAAGGCGAGGTGCTGCTGCGCACGCTTTTCCTGTCCCTCGACCCGTATATGCGCGGGCGCATGAGCGACGCTAAATCCTACTCGGCGCCGATTGGCATCGGTGAAGTCATCGTCGGCGGCACCGTTAGCAGGGTGGAAAGCTCGCAGCATCCTGATTATCAGCCGGGTGACCTGGTGCTGGCTGATTCTGGCTGGCAGGACTATTCGATTTCAAATGGAGAAGGCCTGCGGAAGCTGGATAAAAACATGTCTCACCCTTCCTGGGCGCTGGGGCTGCTCGGCATGCCGGGCTTTACCGGCTACATGGGGCTGACCGATATCGGCAACCCGCAGCCGGGTGAAACCGTAGTTGTAGCTGCCGCCAGCGGCGCAGTGGGCTCCATCGTGGGGCAAACGGCTCGCCTGCGCGGCGCTAAGATCATCGGCATTGCGGGTGGTGAAGATAAATGTCGCTATGTAAAAGAGACCCTGAAGTTTGATGAGTGCCTCGATCACCGCGCCAGCGATTTTGCTGCACAGCTGGCCAAAGCCTGCCCGAACGGCATCGACGTCTATTTTGAAAACGTCGGCGGCGCGGTGTTTGACGCGGTCTTCCCGCTGCTGAATACCAAAGCGCGTATCCCGGTTTGCGGCATGATCAGCCAGTACAACGGCGGCAGCAGCGCGTTTGAGCACGATCGTCTGCCTGAGCTGATGGCAACCATTCTGAAAAAACGCATGCGCGTGGAAGGGTTTATCATCAGCCAGGATTACAGCCACCGCTACGAGGAGTTCTTTAAGCAGATGAGCGCGTGGATCGCCGCCGGAGAGATTGAGTTCCGTGAAGATATCGTGGACGGCCTGGAGAATACCGTGGAGGCGTTCCAGGGGCTGCTGTCCGGGAAGAACTTTGGCAAGTTGATCGTGAAGATAGCGGAATAGGGTTTAGGCTCATCGTCAGTATATTGAGTGTCGGGATATATCTTTAGCCCCGTAACAGCCCCGGCGCCCGGCGAGCTCATCGCCGCTAAAGCGGTAAACCCACCGGCTATCACCCAAACAGTCGGGGTCGTTCGCGATTCGTTCCCGACGATCGCTCTCTTTCGCTGCTCCCGGCAGCTCAACCCCGCCTGAGTTGGGTCATAACCGGGGGCGATGAGAGCCGGGAACAAGGGCGTGGCTTTGAGATCTGAAGCGAATATAACGTTTAAGCGTTGCTGTGGGTTAAAAGCGAGGCTCGGTTCCGGCTTAAATCGCCTCGGTTTTCTCTCCGA
>NZ_JACARU010000055.1:0-24656 GCF_013386425.1 Cedecea sp. P7760
ATGAATATCATATAAAAATACAGAGTTTTAAAAAACCAGCCACTATAGTAGAAAAACGTATTGAAATGCCATTCATCAACGGCAAGACTCCAAATTTCCAGGACACACTAACAGGCGTCAACGATCTATTTAAAAATGGATTTTTTATGGGTGATGCAAAACCATCTAACTTTTTGAAAACGTCAATAGGCACCGTGGAACCCATAGATTTCGGACTTGTATTTAAGCGTGATACATTAGAATTTATTGACGATGAAGTGAAAAAAAACATAATCTCCGACTATATTAAAGGTGGGTTCAGATACATTCCAAATGAAATCAAGAAAGAATATCATTCATGCATTGCACAACTGGATGATATGCTTGGGAAAGATAGCCCCACAAGAAAAATAAATATCAAAACACTATCAAAAGCAGGGCTTTAAATTGCCCCCATGAAAACCTCATATCTTCATCCATAAAAAACCTTAAAATCAAATATATATCAAATGATGGTATGATCATGAAGAAAAGTTATTGCTTGCAGCAATAATATATATAAATAATCCACGCCCCGGCGTGGATTTTTTTATGAATGCGACGGATTTTACAATTACGAGTCCGGAAGAATTGCCGGTAATACAGCCTGCCAGGCTTGAAGAATACGGTGTAGCGTATTGGTATTTTTCACGCCTAGCTTATGTAACCCTCTTCTCGTATGCGTGCTAACGGTCTTTTCGCTGATGCTAAACATCTCGGCAAGATGCTTACGGTTAGAGACTTTGTATAACGCCTTAATTATCATCTCTTCTCTGCGGGTCAAAATAGCCATTGTCTCGTCATCGAAGTCCTTTTCAGGACTCGCTTGAAGGCGACTGGCATATGCGTTGAGAGTAGCATTTTTGCTTAAAAAGGCATGGCTGCAATATACCAGAGCGCTGAATGAATTATTGATATCTGCATGGCGTAATTTATCACCATGGAAAATATAGACGTACTCGCTGCCCGCATCAAAAACTATCATTCCGGAGGAATTACTGATATCAAGTTTTTCAATTAATGAACGTACACCAAGAATAAAATAATTATCGCAGGAATAAATCTGCACAACACCATCCGTTCTCAAGCTGAAATATTTAATTAAAAGGCCTGCTAAGCAGGCCTTGAGTATGCTGACAGAGCGGGGGGATTAGTTGGCGCGCATAAAGACCGGTTTCGGCGGCACGCCCGGAGGGCAATGGTCCAACAGCGCCGTAAATGCCGTCAATGCCTCATCTTTTTCTTTGTTACGCATCGCAATCTCTGCAGGGGTTGTGGCAAGCATTAGATTTACATCCAAATCAAATGTTTGTGCGATACCCATAATCCCAACAACGCTAGGGTCGTGTTGACGGCTCTCCATATTGATGTTTGCTAAAGATATTTCTTTATATGAACGCATGACAGAAAGTAGCGAAATAAATTTATCTTTATTCTCCCGGCCGTTAGCATCAGCTGAATTAAATTTACTTTCAAAAATTTTATTCACTTCGGCTTTATTATCCTTGCTGGCCATCAGCGCCCTGCGCTCTTCAGGAGAAAATTTATTATCCGCCAGCGTTTGCCCCATCCATTGCTTAATCAAAAAACCTGCTTCAACATTGTTAACTTCATCACTTTTGATCGCCTCCAGAAATGCAGTCTGGTCGGTCAAACGCTGATTAAATTCGCTAAGTTTGATCGCTGGACTCTGTCGAAACATACCATTTATAGAGCCAGGGTCAGCTTTCATTTTCCGCACTAACTCCTGACAGAATATCCTCGTGTCGGCTCCCGAGATAGGATTAAGCGTAGCCACAGGCGGCGTTGACACAGGAGATGTTGACGCAGGAGCGTCAGTAGCCGAGGGACTCATCCTCTCACTAAGGCGATGGAAACCTGCAATGACCGCATCTTTCATCGCTACCAGCGAGTTGTATACTTTTGTCACGCAAGAAAGAAATCCCTGCTGGACACTATTCATGGCATTCCCTGCGGCCGTGGCGGCTTTGGCACTGGCGCTGGCCATCGCCTGGTACACTTCAGCAGGCGGAATCGGCATTGTAATCATTACATAGTTTCCTTATTAATTTACTGTCGCACTCCCCATGTTCAGGCGACATTGAACGAACTGCGTTATGCACTTTCCTGCACGCGCTGGATAATATCCGCAACGGTTAAGCTGCTACTGATATCGGACTCCGGTATCGTTACACCTATCTCTTCGAGCCGCATCAGGAGGTCTATAAGCTCAACGGAGTCCATTGCCAGGTCGGTAATTAAACTATCCTCCAGTTTAATATTTCCTGGTAGAACGCCGTTGACCTGATAAATGAGATTAGCCACCAGCGAAGCTACCGTTTTATCAATCACTGTTTCATTCATGGTTAATAACCTATTGCTCGCGTCGGCTTATGAACTCCGCTAACTTTTCCTGAAAAGGAAGTTTTTCTTTGTCCTGCTCAACACTCTTATTTTCCAGAGCATCGAATTCAGATTGATCTCTTGGCCTTAACTTCGAAATCACCGCATCCAGTTCGGCTAAGTCAGATTGGGAACCCTTAGGAACGAAACTCACCGGCTTCGGCTCCCTGTTCCATGAATTCACAGTGCGTACCGTTGTGTAAACATACTCGTTGCTAAACCTATTCCCGGGCATATTTACGGCGGCAGCATTAATTCGCGTTGGCTGGAAACCATCAGCTGCAGATTTACGGCTAACCTCTTCACCATGCTTGCGAAGCATTCCGCCATCAGTTGAATCCATGCCTGGATTGGCAGTTTTGACACCTGCGGGTGCCCTGTTAGCCGCCGAACCGTCACTGCGCACCTGAGGATTTAGTGGGGGTTCAGGTTCAGGCCTTATCAGGCTATCCGTTAAGTTCTTCTCAACGTCATGATCCGCTGTTAGTTTTGCCTTTTCTTCTTCAGACGCCACGGCACCGTTTTTATCCAGGTGAGCGAAGGCTGAAGGAGCCCTTTGATTCAAAGCTTCAAACTTATCCGCCAGCGTTACGACTTTTGCGCTTGCCCGCTCAGGTGTAGTCTCTGGCCCAAGGGGTATAAAATGCTTCGGCGTTGAAGTTCTGCGATTCAACGGATCGATGTTGCGCGTGGTGGTGTAAATAAAATCACCGCTTGATAAAGAAGTGCGGCCGGATGGCTCATTTTTCTCGCGCAGCACGACGCCATCGACGTTGTCCGCTTCCAAATTTTGCGCATGCTGCATTTTGGACGCCTCGCCGCCGAACGCCGTCTTCAGCCTGTTTTGTTCAACCACAATGGTTGGCTGTTGCTGAACTTTGGGCTCAGGACCTGGGCTCGCATCGTTAACAGTTTCCGTTTCAGTCGCACCCTCAGTTTGAGTAGCGATGCTCTTTAATTCACGCGTTGGTGTCTGGGTTTCAATTTCCCGCCTGGCAACGTTTTGCTGCGGAGTGTCGACAGCTGGCTCTTGCCTGTAGCCCTGTACGCCAGTCAGATTTCCAAGGAAGTTGCTCCCGCCTCCAATGCCAGCATTAAACAGGTCTTTAATGAGACCCACCTTTTCAATATTGGTAAGACCTGAATCGAGAATGTGCTTAACAATCGCAGAATTAGAGTCCGCGGGCGCGGTATTCGCCGCACCAACTGAATGGGTAATATCGCCAACACTCCCCCCCTGGCTGGTGATATTCAGGGTAATGCCGCCCTGCCCTGGCCCGGTTGGAATAAATACTCGTTGGTTATCTGCACCACCGTCGGGGTTAGGATTCAGCGTCTCCGGGCCTTGTGGTGCAGGGGTCACCGGTTCCGCATCATAAAATGTCAGCGTTTTCGAAATAGCGGCACAGTCATTGACGAAAAAGTTCAGCTTCTGGGCCATCGTTTCCCATGGCTGATCGGGCTGTGTCAGACCTTCCACGTCGTGCTTCAGCGTAGATTTGCAAACATCCAGACATTGCTTGAAGATGGCCTTGTCGTGAGTATCCACTGACCTCGCCTGGTGATGATCTTCCCAGGCTTCCATACAGTGTTCAATATACTTGTTGATGACCTTTTCAAAAGCACCCTCGCTGTATTTTGAAACCAGGCCTGAGAGTTCCTTTGTTACCTTCTGCTCTTTATTTTCATTGCCGTTAGCTTCGGCAAGTTTCTTACAAACTTTATCAAGTTTGGCTATATCGTCTGCATTACCGCTATCCTGCACATCCTTATAGATAACACCGATAAGCGTTCTGATCTTATTTCCTTCTGGGCTTAAATCCTTTTGAAGGAAATCGGCGGGAAGGTTTTTTTGCGCCTCATGCAAAACAAGCTGTTTTGCATTAACGGTCTGATGCGGGTGTTGTCTAAATAGGGCTATCGGATCGTTTCTACCTTCTGCAATCAGATTGATAAAAGCGGGTCTGTCGGTCGCGCATGCAGAGCTATCCATGCCTCTGGCATGGATAGATTGAATATCCTGTCTGACTGCACCATTAATAGATCCAAGCATAATAATAGCTCCTCAACTGTCCTATGTTTTGACTTTGATACAGGGCATAAAGCACCGGGTTAGGAAATTTAACAGCCGCTGAATGACCGTTTTTTTTGGCTCATCACTCGTTTCTCGAGAGCGACTTTGTATTTGAGGCTGCTCGATTAAATCTTGATCGGCACGGTCATTATTGTGCGAAGACGCTTGTTTTAGGGTATCTGCTCGCATATGAAAATAATAACGTTGTGCGGCACAAACCCCTTCACCGGGCAATGAATGATGTTCTTCTAATGCAGAAGCATAGCCAAAATGGTCTTTAAAACTCCCCTGCGAGCTGTTAGACGACACACTGTTCATACGTCTTAAAAAAGTGTCTGGTTCCGCAAACCTAACCTGCAAGCCGGAAACGCGGCAGGCGAATGCACCATAGGTTTCATTTACTCCCTGAGTCAGATAAATATCTTGTCTTAAACTTTCTTGCGATGCGAACCTGTAGATGTCGTCCATATAACCCACTCAGTAAATTTTTAACCTAAGGCTTTAAGAACGTCTTTTGCACTTTCCGCAAGGGACGCGATCGCACCACTCAATACTTTATTCAAATTATCGAAGGTGCTGTTTGCCTGGCTATACCGTTGGGCAAAAGCCTGCATATTACTTTGCAGGGCGCTGCCGCCTGCATTAAAGGAGGCAAGCCACGCCTGGTAGCTGGCCGTAGAAACTTTGCCACCGCTAATACCTGATGGATAATTAGGTGCGGCGCTATACTGATCGAGGTTGAATTCGATTTCACCGCTATTGTTTACTTTAAAGGCAGGCGCAAGCGTGGTTTCCATACTTTTACGCTCTTCCGGCGTCATTTTATCCCAGTTTTTTACACTGCCCAGGTCGATACCGTTAACTTCTTTCCTGAAGTCGTCATACCCTTTTTTCATGACGGTGGTATCGAACTTAACATTATTACCGTCATCACCTGTGGAAACGGCTTTGGATGCCGCCCCCTGCACGTGCGTATTATAAGCTTCGTACATTTCCGTATACTTCTGCATCAAATCGGCATAGAAATCTACGTAATCGCCTTTAATTTCTTTAATAGCGAGGGCCATTCTGGCCCACAGCTCGGCATAGCTGGTGTGGGTGGAAATTTCGTCATCACCGCTCTTTGGCTCCGGTGCAGGTTCCTGCGCCGCTCTTTGTTTCTCAGCCGAAAACTGACTTAACGAATAGTTCGCCTTAGTACGATTTGTAACGATCTCGCGTTGGATATCCGATAACGCCTGAGCGCTACTCTTTACAAGCTGTTTCTGATTGGCGACCATATCTGCAACGTCATCTGACGGTTGTGCGCCGTCATTGGCCGTTTTGAGACGCTCTAATGCGGCAAGCAGTTTGCTGTTATTAAAATCTTCGCCGCTGGTATCCAAACCATACTGACCAAGCAGTGCCCTAATTTCATCAAACTTATCTGCCTTATTAGGGGTGTCCAACTGGGCAATAAGCTCTTTTATTAGTTTCGTGTTCAGTTCCGAAGTTGAACCTGCGTGAGTTTCAGCCATCGGCGCAGCCTGGGTAGCGTTGGTATCAGCGGGATAGTAACTAACGGGGTTGGGTAGAGCATTATTTACGTTAAGCATGGCGATATTCCTTTTGAGCAACGTATGCCGGGTATCCCTGCATACGTTGCTTATTCTTCAGATTTAGCGTGTACGTTCCGCGATGGAAGATACCGCGCTGTTATTAGCGTTGAGTATGGTGTCGGTCATACTCCGGATGGCCGCATTTGTCTCTGCGGCCTTCTTGGCCGTTTGACTTTGGGTATTGGCCAGTTCGTTGTTAACATCGCGGTCGGCGCGGGCCAGCTCTGCCTCTTTCTGCTTCTCAGCGGCTGATACGCCAAATGCCCCTTCAACAGCCCCCTGCCCGGAACGAATGCCCTGGTTAGCGTACTCGGCGGTAACACGGCTCTTCTGCGTCGCAAGCTGTACCGAATTGTGGGTATCGCGCTTAAGCGAGCTGGCGTGCATATCAGCAGCCTGCGGATGTGTCATGGTGGCCTCAACATCGCCAGACAGCTTTTTGTTCTGATGAACCATGCTATCTTTGCCACTCTTAATCGCGGTCTGATGCTCGCGAACGCCAAGCTCAAGGTTGCGGGCCGGTTTCAGATTCTTGGTGATGGAAGTGCCTTCTTTATTTAGCGCCTTCATCTGGGTCGCGGTCGTCGCTCCCTGGCCTGCAATACCCAGCGCACCGGAGGTGATTGCCCCGTTGAGATTCTGTCGAGCAGCCTCAATGGTTTTATTACCTGCGCGAGCCGCCGCATCTACGCTGCGGTTTGTTGCCGCCGCCGCCGCTTTGTTGGCATCTCGTTCAGCATTTAGCATTACGGTGGTGATGGTATTGCTCACCTCGAGCTGCTTCATGGAACCCACAACGTTGATGAACCGTGGTCCCGCGGCATCTGCGGCGGTGATATCAGTACCGCCTTCAACAGCGGGCTGCGAACGAGCTTGACCAGCGGAAGACGAAGCGTTGCTTACGGTTGACTGACTGTCACTTTTACCGATATCTGCCGATTTATTATTTGGCTGCGTAATATTGATCTGTGACGTTAATACGCCAGGCACGGAGGCTGCCAGGCGCTCTGCTTTATTTGCATCCCCTTCCCCTGCGACGGATAATTTCACCGTTTTAGCCGGGGTATCAGTTTCAATATCTCCCCCTTTGCGTTTCTGTGCCGCAGATGATGCCTGAGTCGTATCGGTACGCAGACTCTGTTTTTCCATCATCAACGACAGCATGCCCTCTTTTTTGGCGAGATCGGACATGTCCAGGACATTTCTTTTCTCTTCCTGAATAACAACACTTTTTGTTTCGGTCTGAACGTCCTGCACGCGTAAATAACGTTCTGACGCACCAGTACCAATAATTGGATCGGACATAATTAATAAAACTCCTTTATATTATTGCGGGTAATAATAGTCCCGCCGTTTATCCGGCAACTGCACTCATCTGTTTAGTAATATATTTACCGGCCTGCGCCTGGTTTTCCGCAACCGTTGAGATATTGCGCACAATCTCACTGACCGATTCCATTCGATGGGTAAAGCTATCGATGGCGCGATTCATCATTTCGTTAAGTAAATCCTGAAGCGCTGCGTCCTTCATCATTTCAGCTCTGATCTTCGACGCTTCCAGCAGCATACTGGCCGCAACAATCCCGACAGCCGCCTGGCTTGAGGTATTGACCACACTCAGACCCACCACAGCCTTCTGGCTGTAATTAGACACCTTGGCCATTTGCAGCTCGTCCGCACCCAATGAACGGCCAAAACCTTTGCTTAGCCGCTTAATAACCTGGCCGATGGCACTGTCCATCAATTTTTGCATGGTCGATTTTGTGGCTTTTTCAGCCACTTCTTGCGCTACCTCTTCCGCAACTTCCTTCACCGCGGTGCGCACCACGTTTTTGGTGACGTCCTTAACGACCTCTTTTTCCACTTCAACAGCAACATTTTTGGCCATCGTCTTGCTGGCTTCTTCTGCCACGTCGACACCAATCTTTTTCATCACCGTGCCAAAAACTTTGCTCATCACGCTACCCGCCACCATTACACCGGCGACAAGTACCGCCGCCGCCGCGATCGCGCCGAGGATTTGTCCCACCATATCTGCCGTGTCTTTATCGACCCCGAAGGATTGAAGAATGGCTGAGAATATTTTGCCCATCATCTCCATCAGCGGTTTCACGATCGCATCCATCAGCGGCTGCATCGCATCGGCCATAAACGAACGGCCGGTCACGGCCTGGCTTATCTCATCACCAATGGCCAGCGCTAGCCCAACGGCCGCCAGTGCCAAAGAAGCGCCACCGGTGAATGCCGCAGCGGCAAAGCTTACCGCCGTGACAATCCAGCCCAAAACCTTGCCAATGCAGCCCATCGTCTTCTGCATTTCTTCAGCTTTACGCACTTCCTCTTCGTATTCCTTGGCCTTTTTCTCCGCATCCTTGGCCGCCGCTTCCGCCAATTTCTGCTTCAGCTCCGCGGACGCCTGAAGATCGTCGCTGGAACTTTTGTTAATCAGCTGCGCCATCAGGGCCATGAGGAACGTCAGGGTTTTAGACTCTGCATCTGCCTCCTTACGCCGCTGTTCAATGGTGCTTTGCTGTTGCGGGCTGAACGAATCAACCATTTTCTGCGACTTAGCCTGCGTCGCATCTAATGCCGAACGGGAGCTTTTCTCCGCAGCTATTGCAGGATTCAACGTCTTATTAGCAAAGTTGTTATAGGTGGTTGTGGCCTGGGTGAGGTTAGCCTGCGCAGCGTTCACCGCCGTTTTAGCAGCATCAATTTTACCCTGCAGTTCTTCAGAAACCGGGTCTTGTTTAGCGGCTTCGGCCTCAAGCGCGGCTAATTTTCGTTGCGCGTCATCAAGCGCAGATTGGGCCTTTCCAACATCCTGTGAAAGCGCATCCGCCTGCTGTTGCGCAGCTTTAAGCGCATCAGCATCGCTGGCCCACTGCGTCCCCTGCTGCTCTAACTGGGCTGCCATCTCGGAATAGGCATTCGCGGCACCATCCATCATGGCGTTGATGCCCTGCAGCTGAGCGAGCAGGTTATTCATCGACGTTTCATTCGTGAGCTGCATGACTTTCCCGAGCAATGCCGTCGCCCAGGCCGAAGCAGAAAGCTTCGCTTCGCTGCCGCTTTTTGCCGTGGCGGGCTCGCGGCTCACCGGAGATTTAAGCTGAGGAATGTCCTGGTTATCTAAGTTCGTCCTGGGGGTATTCCCGTTGACGGTATTGATAGTCGATTTCAACAGTTTGAGCAGTTGATCGGGCTGCAGGGTTTGCAGCGCACCCTTAACAGAATTCAGCTGCGGATGACTCTTTAACTCCGCATTGCCGAGGCGTTTTGCCTGTGTGGTTTGTTTTTTTAACTCAACATCGCCGGCTTCCATCCCCGCCTGATGTTGGTCTACCGGCTCTTGGGTCGCTTGCTCCAGAATGACTGGCCGCGCCACCTGCCTGATTATCTCCATTATTATTCCTCATTAAGTTTCTCCTCTTCAGGAGTATCGGTCTTGTCATTATTTATTTTATTAAGCGCGGAAATGTAGGCTTTCGCCTTTTCACTTAATAACGCGTCTTTACACCTGCTAATAACAATATCGAAGCATTTACGAGCCTGTACACTCTGTCGCAGCATCAGGTTACATTGACCGGCATAAAACATTGGCCTGAAGTCTTCTTTAGATAAGGAATAAGCAAGTGCATAAAATTCGATAGCTTTGGCATAATTCTTTTTAAGCTGATAGACCGCCGCAAGACCCATTGCATATTCAGGGTTATAGAAATCATAAATGCACAGAAAACGGAACAAAGACTCTGCATCGTCCAACTTTCCATGATGATAAAAATCGTAAGCCAGCTTATAAACGTCCTGCATGGTGTCATTAGGTACGGCATAGACATCCTTAAGCGTCGCCCCGTTTTGAATGGCATCCAGCAGGCTTTCAGCATAAGCATCGAGTTGCTCATCACTTTTAAATTCTTCTTCGTCGCTGAGTAAATCCAACATATTTTTATTAGCCATTGCAGCCTCTTTCCTTATTATTTGTTAACATCTAAAAACAGCCAATTAACCCAAAGGCGAACAGTGAAGAAGATATAGTCATCATACTGTTGTGCCCCGGTAGTTAATACAAAAAAACCGCACAGGTGTCTGCTACGATTGGTCCGTTGGCGGTTGCTGACTTTCCGGTAATGTAGATTCGGCCTCCACGTCGGCCACCGCCATTTGGGTCATGCCCGCGGCTTCGACCTGACGCAGCCAGATAAGAATGTCCATAACGTCAATCAGCACATCATCATTTAGCGAAATGAAGCTGTACTGGCTGTAGGTGCGATACAGCCTGCGGGTAAGCGGAATATTGCGTACTACCGGCACGCCGATTTTTTCCGCATAGGCAATCGCCGCTTTGGCTTTCATGTTGGTGCAACGCAGGGCAATAAAGGGCAGCGATGCCACTTCCGGGTTAAAATAGATCGCCATCGCGATATGCGTTGGGTTCGCCATCACTACCTCGGAATTTCTGACCGCCGCCATTTCCTCCCCGGAAAGTATCTCCTGGTGCGCTCGCCGTCTGGCACTTTTAATCTGTGGATTGCCGTCGCTCTCTTTACGCTCCTGTTTGACCTCATGTTTATCCATTTTGAGATCTTTGAAATGGAGAAAATATTCAACAATAAAATCTGCAATCAGCACAAAAACAGACCAGCCGATAAACACCAGCACGGCCTTCAGCGTCAGCGAAACCCAACAAGCAATAAGCCCGGCTATATCGGTCCGATAAAGCGTTAATGCCTGGCGAAGGTCGTTGTGAATCAGGCTATAGCAGGTCACTGCAAATACAATGAGATAGCAAACTGATTTCACCAGCTCTTTTACCGTGCGCATGCTGAAGATCTTTTTTACCCCTTCCACCGGGTTTAGCGCTTTGAAATTTAGCTTGATGGCTTCGGTTGCGATAGAAAACCCAGTCTGCAGCAAGGTTGCGGCCATACCCACAAGTGCACAGAGCGCAATAAATGGCAGGCTAAGCAGAAAGAAAATACGCATTAAGCCCATGAGGAAATCATTTATTCCAATCTGGGTGCTGTACAGCAGGGTCATGGAGTAAAATTGAGTGAAGTCACTGAAACTCATGCCATAGGCCAGGTAAAAGATCCCGGCAAGCAGTATCACCGTGGTAATAAGATCCTTACTTTTAAACGTCTGGCCCTTTTTAGACGAGTCCCTGCGCTTTTTACTGGTAGGCTGCTCTGTTTTTTCTGCCATAGAAATATTTCCTCAGGGAAGGAATTGCTGAAAACCTGAAAGCGAGAACATGTGCAGCGGTTTCTCAGACAGCGAGTGAAAGCCGTAGAAAAGGAAAACTGCGAAGGCGATAAAGCTTTTAATGGTTAGAGACAGTGAAAAAGGGTTGAGCTGCGGGCAATAACGCGCAAACACGCCGAGCAACATTTCGGCGATCATCATCACTAACATCACCGGCGCAGCAAGGAGAATGCTGTTTTGCATCAATACCACCAGCAGGTGTCCGGCCTGTTCCCAGTGAACACCTTCTAAGGAACTCCCTCGTGGAAGCATTTGATAGCTTTGCACCATCACTTCCATAAGTAGCCGCATGCCTCCGCTGGCAAAAAAAATAGCACCGAAAGCAAAGTTTAGAAAACCTGATAATATCGAGCTTTGCACCCCGTTAACCGGGTCGATACTGTCACTGATGGTCGCGCCGCGTTGGTTATCAAGAATTTCACCGAGGCCGATGACTACCCAGAAAGGCATACACAGCGTAAACGCTAAAATTAACCCGATAATACATTCTTTAATTATAATAATAAGCCAGCCCTGCTCCGGGCTTACTACTGTTTCAAAGCAGGGCCAAAGACCAATAATCGTCAGAGAGATAATCGTGTTTTTAATAATCAGATTTGATAGAACCCGTTCGCCCAGTACCGGAAGCATATAAAAGACGATTGCCAACCGCGCGTAAACGATGACAAAAGTCAGCACGCTGTGCTGAAAATTAAGATAGAACGCCACAAACAGCATATATTTTCCGTTTTAACGAAAAGCCATATAAAAAGCCTGAGTGGCGAAATTCATCATTTCGGCTGAAAACCACTCCATCAGCATAAAAATGCTGGCAAACACCGCCAGCATTTTTAACCCAAAAGGCAGCGTTTGTTCCTGAATTTGCATGATGGTCTGAAACAGGCCAACGATAATGCCAACGATGGTAGCAAAGGCGATAGGTACCGCCGTTAGCTTCAGCACAACGAGCAGCGCGGAATTACCAATAAATAATACATTACTCATGATGTCATCAGATCGGCGTACTGGGCGATCAGTCCTTTGGTTAACAAACTCCAACCGTTCATTGACACGAACAGAATGAGCTTAATAGGAATCGAAATGGTCACCGGGCTCATCATCATCATCCCCAACGCCAGCAGGATGCTGGAAACCACCATATCGATGACCACAAACGGGACGTAAAGATAAAACGCAATTTTAAATGCGCTTTGAATTTCGCTTAGCGCATAGGCTGGCATCAGGGTCATGAGCGGCAGGTCCGTTAATTCATGGTCTTCCACTTCAGGCTCCGGCTCACCGGTTCTTTGCTGCTGTACTTTATTAAAAAAGCGGATTAAGTCATGATCGGAATAATTCACCAGATACGCCCGGTAACTTCCCAATCCCTGATCCATAAGTTGCGTTACCGAACTGCTGTCATTGAAGTCGATATGGTTTTCTTCTATATAGCCGGAAATTTTCTGACACACCGGCATCATGACAAAAGCGCTTAAAATAAGCGCTACACCATTTAAGGTTAAGGTCGAAGGTACCTGTTGGATCCCGAGGGCATTGCGCACCATCACCAGCACAATGGAGAACTTAATAAAGCAGGTTCCCCCGGCAATAATAAAAGGCAATAAGGTGAAAAACGACAATAACGCAATTAAAGAAATATCATTACTCAACATCAGGCTGTACCCTGTTACCTGGCAGAGTCGGGTTCACGTGATTAACCTCCACCGCCAGAGATCCGTTCTCCAGAGCTACCAGCTCACCGCGGGCAAATAGCTTTTTGTTGAGGTAGATTTTAATATTCTGTTCCGCTTCTGGGGTCAGCGCCAATGACGTGCCCGGCGTTATTGTATCTAATTCCGCCAGGGTCACCGCCCGGCCTTCCAGCACAAATTCAATATTGACGGGCAGGCTTGTCCAGTCGTGCAAAACCTCATCTTCATAATATTCCTGGTACTGCTCTTCTAACTGCTCTTCCACAATAACCTCCCGATCGGGGTAATAACTCAGTTTAAAAAGTCGGCGATCGCCTACCGCCAGGTGGGGCAATTTCTGTTTTATCAGCAGCAAATCCCCTGCAGCCACGTCTGCTAACTGGGCAAGGGAGAGCTGGCTGAATCCCAACACGTAGTTCAGCTGGAAAGGCACCTGATTGGCAGAGATGGCCGGGACATGCAATACGCGGCCCCCGCTCTGTGGCCAGTCAAGACACAGCAGTTGGCAAGGCTCTGCGGGGATCGCAAGCGCCTTTTCCGGCAGGGCGCCGGCGGGTAGCGCAATCTGTACCGCCTCCCACACCTGCTCCTCGACCAAAAAGCTCAGTTCGAGATGGTTTAACCAGCGCGTCAGATAGTTGAGGGGAACCTCCGACCAGGGGATATCGGGCAGGTGGGCATCCATATATTCGAGCCAGGCGTCAACGCTAAGCCAGGCCTGCGCCCGGCTGCCCTGCTTATCCTCAAGCTGCACCTGCAGGTAGCGCTCCTGCCCGCTAAACTCAGCGATCTCGCTGCCGGGGTGATGGTTACGCAACAGCTCAAGCGCCAGCTGGCGGCCGTCAAGCTTGCGTAAATGACCTCTCAAACTCATTCCTGATCCTCATCCTGCTGTTGCTGCTGCCGCCGCTGCTGTTGCTGTTCATCTCGATCCTGCTGTGGGCGTAGGAGGTCGGGGCTGAGACTCGTCAAATGGCCCATATTGCGGAGCAGCACATCCGCTGCACGAGCGTCGGAAGGAAGCAAAGTGACATTCCCTTCCCGGCGTGCTTCGGTTGGCACCGAAATTCTGACCGAATGGTCGCCGGACCAGCGTTGAAACTGGTAGTTCACTTCGAGCGTCTGGCCTTCGTTTCCGCCTTTCACCCCGCTTTCCAAACCCGCCTGAGTCTTCAGCTGCTGGAGCGTTGCGGGGCTATTTCTGCTTTGTGCCGCTGTTTCGCCCTGCTTTGGCACCAAGTTCTCCGGCTGCTTCGCCCCCTGCCAAAGCGGCCTTGCTTCGCCAGAATCTTCCTTTATTCGTAACGGCTTGTCCTGGCGGCCCGCTTCAGCCTCCGGGGCAGATGTAGTGACGATGCCCGGGTTTACTACGGCCGCAGCCTGAGGGTGCTGAGCCGTGGTGGATTGATGAAGTTTTGTTGCAACGTTTACGGCGACAGGCGTGGTGGATTGCCCCTCGGGTCTGGATGCGCTCGCCGCAGCCTTGCTGCTTAACGGGCCGGTGACCTCACCTTTTTGGACGACGACGGAGTTTTTGCCTGCGTTCGGCGTAGCCATCTGGCCAGCAACGGCCAACGCCACCTGCCGACGCAGGCCATCGCCCTTCTTCGTCTGACGTGCATCGGCGGCAAGGCCCAAAGAGGCGGCAGCGACTTCTTTTGCCGCCTGCTTTTCGGTTTTCTGCAGGCCTCCCCCCTGCGCTAAGGGCGTTGTTAACCGAACCAGCGCCCCCGGCGGTAGCATGGCGGCCAGCGAAATATTCTCACCGCCCTCAGCCTGCTTTTTCTTTTTCGCAATATGTTTTAACAGCGCGTTGTCATCCGGCGTTGAATCCCCCTTCATCGCAACGCTCATACTGACTTCAGAAACTTTTTCTACCATAACCCGCAATCTCCTGAATTTCGTTTTCTGCATTATTGTCGCAGCGACGTATATATTCGCGGCGCAGCGGCTGCAAATAATAGGAAAGCTTGTAGTGCTTTTTATCGAGCAGGCTCATTGCGACGCGATGCTGTTCAAGGTTGTTCTCCAGATTATATTTTTCATTTTCCAGCTGATTTATTTTATGAAGAACCAACTGCTGGTGAGTCAATAAAGCCCCCTGCTGTCTTATTCCCTTATAAATATCCGCACGGCTGTGTAAGCCGGAAGGGGTTAACATTTTTATCTGCTGGTTGATATCCGCGCATTCCTGCTGATGCTCTGCAATTGTCAGCCTTATTTCCGTTAACCGGTTTTCCGTTTTTACGATATCGCCCTGCAGAATTTGTTGTTTGCGCTCTAGCAGGGAGACAAATTCGCGCCCTTTACGCCACGCTTCCATATAACCTTTCCAGACAGGCCTGCATGTCGGTTTTTTCGTCCATGCTTTGTTGGAGAAAAGCTTCCATCTGGTTTTTGCGATCAAAAGCGGCATCGTTTTCCGGATTCTCACCGCGTCGATATTCGCCGAGATCCAGATAGAGCTGCATCTCTTTTTGACGTACCAGATATTCACGAAAGCGTTTTGCTAGCTGACGGTGTTCCGGGTCGGTTACCTGTAAAAATACTCGGCTAATGCTCTGCATAATATCAATCGCCGGATAGTGTCCCTTCGCAGCGAGCGTTTTGCTGAGATAAATATGCCCGTCAAGAATCGAGCGAACTTCATCGCCAATGACATCCGACTCTTCCTCATTTTCAATCAGCACCGTATAAAAGGCGGTGATGGAACCGGTTAAAAACCGTCCTGGCCGCTCCAGTAATTTCGGCAAGGCCTCAAATACGGATGCCGGGTAGCCTCTTCGGGCGGGCAGCTCTCCCATACTTAGCGCCACATCACGCAGCGCTCGCGCATAGCGGGTTATCGAGTCTATAAACAAAAGTACGTTTTTACCCTGCTCGCTAAAGAACTCGGCTATCGTCGTGGCAATTTGCGCCGCGTTGTAGCGCTCAACGCAGGAACGATCTGACGTTGCGTAAACCAGCACGATCTGTGAACAGCGCGACGAACGCTTCAGCTCTTCAACAAACTCGGTGACTTCACGTCCACGTTCGCCAATAAGCCCGATGACGTAGATATCCGCTTCGGAATGTTCAACGATCATGCTCATCAAAGAGGTTTTGCCGCAGCCCGCCGCCGCAAAAATCCCCATACGCTGCCCCTGGCCGCAGGTCAGCAGGCCATCAATTGCCCTGACGCCGGTCGCCAGAGATTCATCGATAGGCTTACGCTGGGTAAAATCTTTAGGCGCCCCGCAGGCCTCCAGGCTTTGCGCACCGGTCAAACTCTGCTGTACGGCGTTGTCCAGGCGCCCGCGAACAGTACCGGTTGCGTCAATGATTGCCCCGGCGATATTTTTATGAACATCGATACGAAAAGGCTTGCCGGTCGGCAGCAGGACATTGCTGCGTGAAAAGCCCTGATTATCATTAAGCAAGCTCAGTAACGTATGCTCCTTATTGAACCCAATCACCTGGGCCGTCCCCAGCACTTCGGGTTCAAGTAATGATTTCTGAATCTCGCATATCTCACCGATGCGCGTCCCCGGCAAATGCGCTTCAATCACATTTCCCTGAATACGTAACGGGTGTGCCAGATGAACCAGGCATTGGGCTACCATTGTGTGAACCTCAGTAATTAAACCAGAACAGCGCGGTATTCCTGCAAAATACTCAGGTAGTTATCCAGCATCGATAAAAAATCATCCGGCGCCTGCAGGTATTTTTCTTTCACCTGAGCACGCAGTTCAATATTCCCGTCAACAGGGTATAAACACGGCTGTCCGGTGTAAAAATACTCTTCGTTATGATTAAGCATCAGCGGCAAAAGGCTCGCGCTGCAATAGCTTAAAGAGGCTGGAGCCTGCTCAACAATTTTCGCCCACACCCATACCTCATCATCTTCACTTCTGACGTGAATAGTTGGAATATCATCTTTCATATTCAGAGAGATGGTTGAGTGGTTGCTCAGATCGCTATCCAGAATATCAGCCATCCCGGCATCGTTAAGCATGGTGGAAAGCAGTGCAACAACGTCGTATTTCATTTATTACCTCAATTAATTTTCTAACGAACCAATGACATCAACATCCACGCCGGATGCAACATCGCCATAAGAGAGCACTTCCATTTCCGGATAGCTTCCTTCAATGATTTTTTTCACAAAGCGACGAATATCCAGTGACACCATCAAAATAATATCGCGAGCGTTAGCGCCATTGCTGCTAATGCACTGCTCGAGGCTTCTGATAATACTTTCAGTTTCCGGTGGCGGCAGATTGATAAATGTCCCGCCAGAAGTTTGGCGAATTCCACCACGAACCAGGCTTTCCATATCGTGCGACATAACCAGGGTACGAATCTGCCCGTTGGCCGCAAAGCGGTTAGAGATATAACGTGATAACACGCTGCGAACGTGCTCCACCAGCATAATAGGGTCCTTTTCCTTAGGCGCCCATTGAACTAAGGCCTCAAGAATCAAACGCATATTGCGGATAGAAATACGCTCCTGTAATAGCCGCTGGAAAACTTCGGTAATACGCTGCACGGTATTATTTCGATAACACTCTTTGAGTAACTCAGGATATTTTTTCTCCAAATCGTCAAGCAGCGTTTTGGCCTCCTGAATGCCGAAGAACTCGGAAATATTGTGCACCAGCAACGTTGAGACGCAGGCATAGAACTCATCGATCGCCATTCTTGAATAAAAACCAAGCTGTAAGGCGGTTTCACTCCGTTCTTCAGGTATCCAATAAGCGAAACCCTGAGCCGTTTCTACCGCCTGCACGGTAGAGTCAATAACCTGCAGCTCGTCACCACGCATCAGCACTTTGCACATGCCCGGTAAAATGTCATACGTGGCAACCTGAATTTCATTGATTGCAACCGTTAGCTTGCCGCGCACCATTTGCTGGTCGTAGTTCATCACCACTTCCGGCAGACGAACGCCGTACTCAATAAAGAAATTACGTTTGAGCAATGAGCACAAATTATGCTCCTGGAAATAGTCCTCGTAGCCTTTCCAGGCGGTAATGATGAGCGGAATCGTTTCTGGAATATACTCCCCGTCGATCATCACCGGTTTGCTTCTCAGTACCGGTTCTTCATCTTCCTCTACAGAATTAACTGTCGGCTTTTTACCTTTTTTAGCATCAAGCTTATCCTTGATGAATATGCCTAATAGTAAAGCTGCCAGCAGAACGAAGACCGGCAACGGAAAGCCCGGCAATAGCCCCAGAGCAATAGCCAATACGGCCGTAACAAGCAGGATAAATTTATTATGAAACATATCCTGCAAGATTTTTGCGCCGAGGTTCGTATTCTCACTGTTATTTACGCGGGTGACGATCAGGCCGCCGCTTATGGAGATTAACAGCGCCGGAATTTGTGCAACCAGAGCATCACCGATGGTCAATAAAGTAAACACAGACATCGCATGAGATAAATCCATGCCGTGCTGTAATGTGCCTACCGCTATTCCACCCAATAAGTTCACGAAGATTATAATGATCCCCGCGATGGCGTCGCCCTTAATAAACTTCATCGCACCATCAAGCGCGCCGTATAACTGGCTTTCAGCTTCAAGATCGCTGCGGCGACGCTTGACTTCTTTTTCATCGATAACCCCTGCCTTGAGGTCAGCATCAATGCTCATCTGTTTGCCCGGCATGGCATCTAAAGAGAAGCGAGCAGCCACTTCCGCGATGCGCTCCGACCCTTTGGTGATGACGATAAACTGCACGATAGTCACGATAAAGAAGATAACAAAGCCCACCACCAGGTTATCCGCAATGACGAACTCCCCGAAGCTGGCAATAATTTCCCCGGCGTCGGCATCCGCCAGCACCAGACGACTGGTGCTGATAGAGATTGCCAGACGGAATATCGTACTAATGAGCAAAATTGATGGAAAAGTCGAAAAATCCAAAATCCTTGTAATATAAAAAGAACCCAAAAAAATCAGCAGTGCCATCGTCAGGTTAAGTCCAATAAGGAAATCAACCAGGTATGTCGGCAACGGGATAATCAACATCACTACGACCATAACCATTATCGTTAAGATAATAAGCTCTGGCCTGTTACGAATTTCGAGAATAAATCTTCTAAGCATGAGTAGTTGCACATCTATCCATGGCAGACAAACTAGTTTGCCTGCGACTATTTGTAATATTCATTCCAGATGCCGGTATTTTTCTCTTTTTCGAGCATTTTACGCAGCAAAGCAGCCAGATGATTGACAATAACTTCCCGATATAGCGTATCGACGAAGAGAAACTCAGGCGTCATATTATAAACATTGCGCAGTTCTTGAATGACCATCGACCGCTGCTTGAGCAGCAGCAATGACATAAAGTTTTTACTGAACTCTTTTAACGTCAATTTAAAGTCGTCAGTATCCACCAGGCCCGCTATATAAAGCCCTACAATATCCGCCTCGCCCAGCATCAGCTGATTGTTTCTCATCTGTCCCCGAAATGGGAACTTAGCAAAACTTTCATTTAGCAGCTGGTCCAGCGTGTGGAGCAGGCGTGCATCGGAGAGTTTTGCGCTGAGTGGGCCAAATTCAGAAGAATGAATACCGGGTTCATTGGCCTTCATATCAGCAATCAGCGCCGACAGCGTGAAGGCCAATAAACGCGTTCTGTTCTGATAACCGTAAACATCAATCCAGTCTTTGTAGATAAAGCCTGCGGGCATCTCTAGTTCAAGAAAATTAAGATAGCTATTGCGCAGGTCCTTTGCCGACAGCGGTCTGTCACCGCTACCGTCACTGAACCGTTTTGCCAGGCGACCTACGTTCATTCCTGACTGCATTTTTTTGGTGTCGCCAAATTTTTCTAAATCGGCGATCGCTTCTTTGATTTTCTTCTTCTGAAGTTCAGACAGCTGGCGGCTCAACAGCATTTCACGCAGCGCGAGCATTAAATCGCTGTCATTCGGGAAAAGCTGGCGGGCGAAGTTCAATAGGTTATTGAGATCACGCAGTTTGGCCACATGCTTAATTAATGTGTCCAGCTTTTCATCTGCCAGATCCTCAAGCATAGAGGAGACAAAATCGTTATCTGTGCTGTCGTTTTTACGCCCGGCTTTGCTAAAGCGACCAAATGCGCTGAGGAGATCGGCCATTTCCTCTGCGGCATTACTCATCTCTTCCTGCAAATTAACAGGCAGAGCTTCTTCGCCCGCATCAAATACGGGCTGGCCTGCGGCGCTACGATTTTCCGGGATTTGCGGTTCAATGCGATTAAAGTCAACGCCAGCAACAGAACGAATGTCCATAACTCACCTGGTCCTTAATTGTTTTTCATCGTTTCACGTAACATGGAGACCGTCGATTTCAACGTGACCTCGTTCCCCACCCATGTTCGGCCCAGCACGGGGTTATTTTCCTCCGGTCCCCGACCCTGCCAGGTTTCGCCGCTTGCCAGTAAACCTGGCTGAATGAGGAATAAGCGAACCATTTTCTTGTGGCTGGTATAGCTGTAATCAAACAGCTTGCCCAACACAGGAATGTCGCGCAGGAGCGGGATGCCCACGCTGTGATGTTCATCCTGGTTGCGGCTGTAGCCACCGACCAACAGGCTATATCCCACGGGCACGCGCGCCTCGGTACTTATCTGGGTGTTATTCACCATTGGCAGGCTGTCGACGTTTTCGGTTTTACCCTCAGAGTTGAGAGGCAGGCCGCCATCCTGAATATTCAGGATCATCTCAATCTCCTGCTGGCGCTGCGCCAGACGCGGCAATACGCTAATCATGGTGCCGTAGGTAATCTTTTCGAGTGAGGAGTTACGCTCACCTACCAGCTTGGCGTAAAAGCTGCTGTTATTATCAAATAGCGCCGGAACATTTTCCTGAGTCAGGATCTCCGGACGTGAAACCACCTGCGCATTGCCTTTTTGCGCAAGTGCGGATACGTCCGCCAGAAAATGAATGCTGTTTTCCGGAGTCAGCGAACTGGTATTAAAAGTCACCCCGGTATTGCCTATTTTTGCCGCACCCTGCCAGCGAATCCCCAGCTCGTTAATATCATCCTTCGAAATATCAATGATCCACAGCGACAGCTGTATCTGCTGTTTAGGGACATCAATTGCGCTGACTAAATCCTCAACAAAACTCACCTGCCTTTCGGAACCCTGAATGAGCAAGCTGTTGGTATCCGAATAGCCGACAATATTGATCGACGATTGGCCGAGGGAATCTGACTCGTACTCCCGCTTCGCCGATGACCCCGAATTAAATGAAGGCAACGGCGGAAAATTTCCCTTTTGTGTGGCCGAAGCGGCCTCAAGCGCGCCTCGCGTATCATTATCTACGGTGATGTTCGCCCCGGCCGGGGCTGAACGTCCGCCACGGCTATCGCCTGAATTATTCAGCAGCTGGTTCAGCACCGTCGCAACGCCCGGCACGGTGATAGGGCTGTCGCGCTGGGTAAAAGTGCGATCGTTCACAAAAGTGTTTTTAAGCTTGATCACGCGGATCGTGTTTTCACCCGTGCCGGGACGGGCATAGGTTGCATCAATATACTTTGCAGCCGCCGCGATAAGTTCGACATAGACCGGCGGCCCTGAGACATAAAAAGAGCCAGAACGTCCGTCTGAACGCAGCGGGAAACGAGCGTCGTACAGCCCTGACGACTTGATAAATGCAACCAGCCGGTCAAACGGCGCATAGGACAAGCGCACAATGCTGCTTTTGATTTCGCTGGCATCGTAAACGTACACGGAGCTGCCATCGTCATACCAGATAAGCCCGGTACGTGACGCTAAGGTATTTAACAGCGCCTTCGGCTTACTAAGATCGAAATTCCCTGAAACCCGCTTTTTGGCCGCCTCCGTACTGACAACAAAAGGTTTATTCAGCGCGCCACCGATCACAAAAAATAGCTGTTGAACGCTGTTATTACTGGCGACATAGGTATTTTCGTCATCCCGCGAACCGTTACGGACATCGACTGGGCCACCCGAGTAATCCTGGGTATCCAACAATGCGCCGACCGCCGAATTACAGCTCAATACTCCCAGCAATAAATACGGCAGATAGCGGACCGGCAATTTCGCAACCATCTTATTCATGAAGCAAGCCTTCCAATTTTTTAAACTCCCTCGGCGTAATGCCAAACAGTGATTTTATTTCACTCGAAAAATGAGACGACGACGCATAGCCGTTATTTCCTGCGATAGCCGCAATTGAGTGATCTTTTTCAATCAACTGCAGGGCACTGTGCGCCGCTCGCCAAAGGCGTAACTGTTTTTTTGGCCCCCGGGTAAAAGCATGGTGGCAAAGCTTCCTGAAATAGGATTCAGATACGCCGTAGATCTTACTGGCATTACCAATCTTATGACTGTCACTCTCTTTATCTTCATTCATTACCTGAGATAACAGGAAATGGGCAATCCAATAGCTTTCGACATTCCTGACAAACGAAAAGAGATTTTCCAGGCGGCGATCCTGGGGCTTTAATAATGTAAAAATCAACATCCCCATCAGCGATTTGCATTCATCGCCCACTAAAATTGCCAGATTCCGCTCGGTATGCATCAGTAACGAAGTATTCGTCTCCCCCACGCGCGCCTCGGTGATAACGCTGCGAGATTTAGCCTGATAATCCAGGAATGAAAACAGCGTGGTGGCCTGTGACATCGACAGTATTTCAACCATCCAGTCACCCCGGAATGCAATCTCCATGTTATCCAGGGTCGATAGCACAATGGGTTGAAGAATATTATTCAGACGATCGTCATAGTTCTCCCTCAGTTCACCTGAGGGAGATACGCTCATAATGGACTCACTATTTAGCGGTCGAGCAAACAACACGCCGTTATTTAAATCGATACATGCGTCACTCACGTAAAGCGGCATTTCCGCATTTGCGCTATCATTTACGCGTTGCCGCATTATGTTTTTCTGATGGCATTGAGCATTGCTAACTAGCATAGTTTTCTCTTACCTCAGTTTGTGTTTAGAAATAATATTTAAGCACTCTAATACAGCGCCTCTAAGTGCCGGTGAATTTATCAGAAAATTCTTGCTCGTCAACGCAAGTCGAAAGAGATAAAAAAAGAATAAACACCATAAAGAAATCTTCAACAAAAAATCAACAAACAACATTGAGTTTAATAATTAGTAGCGCTACAGTGCGTCACCTGAACGGATGTGTGTTATCCATATACTGTCAAATAAACCCATCGCTATGGAATAATGTTTTTCATTCGCGAGGCACTTCATTGCTTTTCAAATCGTTTCTATTAAATGGAACGGCTTAGCATTAGGAAGTTGTAGTGCAGATTAAAATAAAATCACACGAGTCATGCTCGTACGATTGCTTGTTTTACATTATTAATGGCCCTTTCTATGAACAGCGACATGAACGAATTAAACGATGATATGCCTGTCCCAGAGGCACTGAAAAAATTCACCCTGAAGGTGCTGTTTGGACCCATGTTTGGCTGTGAACTCCACCTTCCAGCAGACGATTACTTTCTCATCATCAACCCGGGGCTTGCACTCCAGGATAACGCCACGGGAACGATGTCGCCCGGAGAGCATGCCGCAGCCTACACGCAGAATACGCTTTACCTACCCTGTGATATGCCGTCACCCAACATTATCTTGCGTTTGTCGGCTCTTTTCCAGGATGAAGAATCGGAAGAAGGATATCGTCTTGAAGTACAGGGGGTCGATAGAAGCTACCCGGCGCTGCTAAAGGAAAATGAAGTTTTCGTGCATGAGCACATCCGCTTTGCCATCAAACGTAGCGAAGATGAGTGGCCTGAAGATATTAAAAACTTCAATCTTCCCCCGACCCTCGATGCTGAATTCAGCGAACAGGAAAAGCTGGAAGAGTTTAATGCAAAAAAAAATCATGCTCTTGTTTTCGGTTCAATTATTCTCTTACTCCTTGTGATTACCGCAGGCGTTATCTGGTATAAAAAACTGGAAAGCGATCGCCAGGTTTTAACATTAAATGAAGCACTGGCGGGCGCACCGATGCCTGTGGATATTGTTCGTGGCCGTGATAATAATCTTATCTACGTTCTTATTCAGAACTTTCAGGCAATGGAATGGACGCGGGAAGCACTCTTCAAATTGCAGGGCAAGGACAGCGTGGTTCCTGTTTGGTTAACGCAGCAAAGAAATGAAGTCATTACGCAGCTGGCGAATGCGGGTTACCCCGTTTTACAAATTGACTATTCCAAACCTCAGCACCCGACAATTGCACTTTACAGAGGATTAACCCTACAGGAAGAAAAAAACTTCAAGGCTATTGTTTTACAAAAAATCCCTTTTGCTCTCGACATCAAAGTCCTGGTAAAAACTAAAGCTCAGTTATTACAGGAAGCTCGTCAGGGCCTGGATCGTTTGCACATTTACTACCGCCAAATCAATTCCACTAGCGGTTATGCTTTGGTGGTTCGTGATGCCCTGAGCGACAGCGCTCTACGTTCTTTGCAGCATTTCATTAAACAGTTCAATCACCAATGGGGAAACCGCGTGATTAATTTTTCAATTAATCTCGACGAAAACTGGTTACAGGATAAGTCATATATTGACTCTTCTAATGGCTATCTGTTTTTGAACCCTCGTCATTGGTACTTTCCCCTAAGGAAGGTGCGAACAAGTCCC